>NZ_JBHTRF010000045.1:0-67430 GCF_042796115.1 Kitasatospora sp. NPDC056446
GGGGCGCCCGGTGGGGGGGGCGGGTGGGGGGGCGGGGGGGGGGGTATGGGGGGCGGCCGGTTTCTTGGGATCGGAGTCCCGGCCCGTCGGCGGTCACGGGGAGGGTGGAGGTGTGGCCGCCGGCGGCGCGGGGGCCGCGGTCACCAGGAGAGCGGGTACCGGACCGGGTGGCCGCCTATCCGGCCCGGCAGCAGGCCGATGGCGACCAGGAGCCCGGCGGACAGGACGAGCAGGGGGAGGAAGGGCACCGGGTGCGGTGCCTGGAGGACCACGATGACGGTGGTGGCCACGGCGGGGGAGTGCGAGAGGTGGGTGAGCAGCATCGCGCCCATCGAGAGCCCGGCGGCGATGGCCGCGCCCCAGGCGGTGCTGCCGGTGACGGCGAGGGTGGCGTAGCCGATCAGCGCCGACATCAGCTGGCCGCCGACCAGGTTGCGCGGCTGCGAGATCGGCAGTCCGGGTGCGCCGTGCACCAGTGCCGCGCTGGCCGCCACCGGGGGGATCAGCAGCGGCTGGTGGAGCAGCACGCCGACCGCGACGAGCAGGAGGAGGGCGCCGATGGCGAAGACGGTGGTCCGGAGCGCGTGCAGCGAATGCGGTCGGGGTGAGGCGGCGGGTGGTGGCGTGGGCATGCGTGAGTGCTCCGGGTGGGGGGCGGGGGACCAAAAGATGATAAACAGACCGTTGAACGAAAGGTAGGACGTTTTCTGTGGGCGGAAAGGTAGGACCTTTTGTGAACGCACTGTCCGGCAGCACGACGTCCGTGACGGCGCCGTCCGTGACCGTCTTCCGTGACGTCCGGCCCTACGGTGCGGCCCAGGCCGTCGACCTGGTCTCCGTGGACGGACTGCTGGCCGAGCGGATGCCGGTCGGGGCGGTACCAGAGGTGGTCGAGGGCGCCGGGCGGATCGCGCTGCCGACCCTGGTCGACGCGCACATCCACCCGGACAAGACCGCCTGGGGCGAGCCCTGGCACAGCCGGCGTCCGGCCGGCTCACTGCCCGAGTACGTGCAGGGCGACGTCGACCTCTACGGGCAGCAGCGCACCCCGCTCGCCGAACGGGCCCACCGGCTGCTGGCCCACGCCGTGACACGCGGCACCCGTGCGGTGCGGGCCCATGTGGACGTGGCCCCCGCGTACGGTCTGGCCGGAGTGACCGGGCTCGCCGAGGTGCGCGAGCGGCTGGCCGGCGTACTGGACGTCCAGCTGGTGGCCTTCCCCCAGCACGGGGTCCGGCGGACGCCCGGCGCCGGCGCGCTGCTCGCCGAGGCGGCGGCGAGCGGGCTGGTCGACGCCGTCGGCGGGATCGACCCGGCGGGCTTCGACAGCGCCACGGCGGACGCCGAAGGGCCCGCTCAGCTGGACCTGCTGTTCGGGCTCGCCGAGCAGTACGGGCTGCGCCTCGACATCCACCTGCACGACAGGGGCGAGCGCGGCCTCGGCCCGCTGCGCGACATCGCCGCGCGGACCCGGGCGGCCGGACTGGCCGGGCGGGTGGTGGTCAGCCACGCCTTCTGCGTGCCCGAGCTGGTCGGCGCCCCGCTCGTGGATCTCGCCGTCGAGCTGGCCGAGTCCGGCGTCGGGCTCACCACCGTCGCGCCCTCGGCCCACCAGGTGCTGCCGTTCCGCGAGTTGCGGGCGCACGGGGTGCGGGTCGGGCTCGGCTCGGACGGGGTGCGCGACTCGTGGAGCCCGTTCGGCAACGCCGACATGCTGCACCGCGCCCACCTGCTCGGCTGGACGACGGACGCCCGCACCGATGAGCAGCTCGCCGACTGTTTCGCCCTGGCGGCCGACGGCGGAGCCGACCTGCTGGACCTGCCGCCGGTCACCCTGCGACCGGGCTCGCCCGCCGACTTCATGCTGGTGACGGGCGAGTGCCTGCCGCAGGTCGTGGTCGACCTGCCGGCGCGCGATCTGGTGGTCCGCGCGGGCCGGGTCGTCGCCCGGGACGGTCGGTTCACGGGCTGACCGCCGAGGTGTGAGCCGGCGTCGGTCGGCGTCGGCCCGGGGTGGGTCAGCCCGCGGTGACCAGCGTCGCCGGGAGGTAGCCGGAGGTTATGCCCAGCTCCCAGCCGTGCGCCTGGACGGCGAGCGCGGCGAGGGCGATCGGGACGACCGGGAGCAGGGTGCGGGGCGGGGCCGCCGCCGGCGTGCTGTCGCGGTGCAGGGTGAGACGGGCGGCGAGCGCCTCCTCGAAGGCGGCCCGGTCGTCGTCCAGCAGGACCCGCAGCACCCGCTGGTCCGGGCTCAGCCCGGGCTGCCACGCCTCGCCCGCGGTGTCCAGCGCCCGGGCGGCGGCCGCGCGTTCGTCGGCGTCCGGCTTGCGCAGCGGGGTGGGGCCGGGGGCGACCCAGGGCGAACGCTCCGTCTCCACGACGTGGAGGTAGTGGCAGAGCGCGTCCATCTCGGCGAGGGCGGTGGGCGCGGAGACCGACGTCCGGTCCGACCACGGCAGGCCGTCGCGGACCGAGGGCGCGTAATCCCTCGTGAGCAGCGGGCCGAGCATGCGCCGACGGTCCGGGAGCATGCCGCCGATCAGGCACATCGCGAAGGCCTCCACCCAGGTGGCGGCCGTCGGCGCGAAGTCCACGGTGTGGCCGAAGCGGATCTCCTCGCTGTCCAGCGTCTCGCCGATGTAGGGGAAGGGGACGTCGAAGTCGCCCCGGGGGAAGCAGCCGAGCTGGAGCACGCCGAGGGCGCACTCGGCCGCCGTGCCCAGGGCGCTGCGGGCGTCGGCGCCGGTGAGGGCGCGGTCCTCCAGGGTGAGGGCGCCGACGTGGTCGAGCAGGCCCTCACCCATCGCCCGGACGGACTCGATGGTCAGGCCGTCCTCGATGTCGTACCAGTGGCCGAGGGCCCGGCCGCGTACGTCCACCGAGGCGTCCCGGATCCCTTGGCGGACCACCGTGTGACACGTCACTTCCACCATCGCTGCTGTCTCCCCGTCGGTGGCGCGGCCGGTCGTTCCGCGATCCTGCGCTGACGGAACGGCACGCTAGCAGCGGGTACTGACAATCCTCAGAGGCGGTGGGCCGCGGTGGTCTCGTGGAGGTGGACCAGCACGTCGTAGGCCGGGCCGATCGCCAGGCGCGGCAGCGGGTTCGGGAAGATCGTGCCGGCGTCGTAGGTCGGGTGCTCCGTGTCCAGCCAGCCGCGGGCGGTCGGCGGGACGGAGCGCAGGTCGACGTAGTAGTCCCGGTACCGGACCCGGTCGAGGGTGTACTCGTTCATGTCGGCGGTGGCCGGCGGGACGGTCACCGTCTTCCACTCGGCCGCGAACGGGGTGTCCTTGGTGAGGAAGGAGCCGCGGTCGAAGGTGAAGCCGATGGCGAGGTAGCCCGGGCCCAGGGCGTCGCGCAGGTAGGAGCCCTGGGTCCTGGGGTACAGCACGGGGTCGCTGGACTTGTACCCGACGTGGCCGTTGTGGGCGGAGAGCAGCAGCTTGGCGCCGGTGTGCCGCTGCCACCACAGGACGTTGTCGGTCATCGCCCGGTCGCGGAGGGTCTGCTTCGCGGCCAGGTCGGCCGGGTCGTCGAGGTTCACGGCGGCGAAGGCGAAGGTCTGGGCGATGCTCCGGGCGTTCTGCAGCGCCCACTCGTACGCCTCGCCGCCGCTGCCGGTGGCCGCGGTGACCAGCTCCAGCGTCTGCTGCGCCAGCGCGGCCTTGCTCAGGCGCTCGGCGAGCGGGGTCCCGGTCACGTACGCGATGGCGTCGTCGAGCGGGCGCAGGGCGGCGTACGACTGCTCCAGGCGGGGCAGCGACCCGGGCGCCGCGCCCCGGACGTAGTCGGTGACCCGGTCGAACAGCGGGTCACCGACCGCGGGGAAGTCCAGGTCGTCGCCGACGAAGTGCACCGTGCGCTGCGGGTGTTCGCGGTTGTACGAGCGGATCCACTCGATCAGGTCGGCGAACTCCTGCCGCTCCCAAGGGGATCCGCTCATCGTCTCCTTGACGAGCCGTCGGGCGTCGCCGCCGGTGCGGCCCTGGACGTAGTCGTCGATGCGCAGGCCCGACGACCAACTGGTCTCCAGTGCGAAGGCGGTGAAGCCCTTCTGCTCGACGAGGTGGCGCAGCACCCGCTGCTTCATGGTGAAGAACTCGTGGGTGCCGTGGGTGGCCTCGCCGAGACCCACCACCGTGGCGTCGCCGATCATCGTGTCCAGCGCCCGGAGGTCGGAGTCCCGGCCGCCGGGCTCGGTGGAGCGCAACGGATGGGCGGCGGCGTCGAGTTCGGCGACCACGCGGGGGATCCGACGGTCGGCCTGGCCCTGTGCCGGTTGGTCCGCGACCGCCGCCGGGGCGAGCAGGGCGGTGGCCGCGAGGGCCGCGGTGGCGGCCATCAGGGATTGTCGGCCGATGCGGGTGCTGCGTACGGTCATGCCGGACTGCTCCTTGGTTCGGTGGGCTGGGGCGATGCGTTGACCGGCGAGAAAGGCCGGTAGACGAATCGTCTGCCACCGGGGGGCTCCGGCGCGCTGGGGGATACCGCCGATCCGTGGCGGGGGATATCCCCCGCACCGGCCCTGACTCCCCGTTCGGGGGCGGGGGGTCAGGGCCGTCGTCGGGCGGGCGTCAGAGGGCGTCGGCCCGGTGGGTGGGCTGCCCGTCCAGGACGGTGAGCAGGACGGGGAGGTCCGCCAGCTCGGTGGCCGGGGTGCCCAGCGGGTCGGCGGCCAGCGCGGTGAGGTCCGCGCGGTGGCCGACCGCGATCCGGCCCGCGAATTCCTCCTCCCCGGCCGCGTGGGCGGCGTTGACGGTCATCGCCCGCAGCGCTTCCAGCGCGGTGAGGGCCTGGCCGGGGTTGTGCGGGGGGCGGTCGAGGTCGCGGGTGGGGCGGCGGTGGCGGGCGCCCGCCATGACGCCCAGCGGCGGGTACGGGGCGATCGGCCAGTCCGAGCCGAGCACGACGGTGGCGCCCGCGTCCCACAGGTCGCGGCAGCGCCAGGCCCGGTCGGCCCGTTCCTCGCCGAGGCGGCGGGACCAGTTGTCGGTGTGGTCGGCCCGGGTGAAGTCGCAGCAGTGGGTCGGCTGCATGGAGGCGGTCACACCCAGCTCGGCGAAGCGCCGTACGACGGCGTCCGGGACGGTCTCGATGTGCTCGATCCGGTGCCGGACGGGGGACGGCTCCCCGGCCGAGGCCTTCTCGATCGAGTCGAGCGCGTGCCGGACGGCGGCGTCGCCGATCGCATGGGTGGCGGTCGGCACTCCGGCCCGGTGCAGCTCCCCGATGACGTGGGTGTAGTGCGCGGGGTCGGGCCAGAAGGCGTGGGTGGACTCGCCGTGGCAGTCCGGGCGCTCCAGCCAGGCGGTGCCGTTGTCGATCGTGCCGTCCATGAACAGCTTGACGCCGTCCACCCGCCAGAGCCGCCCGCCCAGGGCCTGCCGGTCGATCAGCGCGCGCAGGCCCTCCGCGTCCACCCCGGGCTGGCACCAGGGGGCGACCCGCAGGCGCAGCGGCAGGTCGCCGGCCTCGTCCAACTCGGCGTAGAGGTCCAGGCTGTCGCCGTTGGCGTCCATCGCGTGACCGCCGGTGAGGCCGGTGGCGGCCATGGCGCGCAGCGCGGTGGCCAGGCGCTCTCGGCGCTGGGCGCGGGTGGGCCGCGGGGCCGCGCGCTCGACCAGCTCGCAGGCGGCGTCCTCCAGCAGCAGGCCGGTGGGGCGGCCGGCGGCGTCGCAGACGACCTCGGCGGCCTGGTCGAAGGTGCGCGGGCCGTCCACGCCGGCCAGTTCCAGGGCGCGCGGGCTGGCGAGCATGGAGTGGGCGTCGAAGAGCTGGAGCAGCGCCGGGACGCCGTCCAGGACGGGTGCGAGCGCGGCGGACTCCACCGGGCGGTCGCCGAAGACGTTCGGGTCCAGGCCCCAGGCGTGCAGCCAGGCGCCGGAGGTGAGGCGGCGGACCTCGGCGGCGAGGGCGGCGCGGACGTCGTCCAGGTCGGCGCAGCGGGAGAGGTCCAGGCCGTGGGTCAGCTCGGCGCCGGTGACCGGGTGCAGGTGGCCGTCGACCAGGCCGGGGGTGACCACGGCGCCCTTGAGGTCGATCACCGTGGTCGCGGGGTCGGCGAGTTCGCGGATCGTGCGGTCGTCGCCGAGGGCGGCGATCCGGCCGTCCACGACGGCGAGCGCCGTCTGCGGGAGGAAGCCGCCGGAGGCGGGGTCGAGCAGGCGGGCGGAGAGGAGGACGAGGGAGGTGCGCACTTCGGCTCCAGGGGTGGTGCGGGGTGGGGGAGTCGGGGGTCGGGGGGTCAGGTCCGGTCGGCCGTGGGGGACTCGGGGTCGGTGGCGGGCTCGGGGTCCGCGGGAGGTGCGGTGGGTGCTTCGGCCGGGACGGCGGGGGCTTCGTCGGGCGCTTCCTCGGTGCCTTCGGCGGTGGCCAGGGTGCCGTCGGCCAGGCCCAGTTCGCGCTCGGCGGTGGCGGCGGCGAGCCGGGTGACGGCGGACGGGTGGTTGCCCAGGCCGGTGTTGGCGTGGGAGGCCAGGCCGTCGATCACGACCAGGATCCGAATCGCCGTCAGCACCGGGTCAGCCGTGCGGAGTTCGCCCTGCTCGACGCCGGAGGCGATGACGCCGCTGAGCCGCCCGCGCCAGTCCTTCTCCTGGTCGAGCACGCGCTCGCGCAGGACCGGTCGGTAGCGGCTGAGGTGGCGGGCGTTGAGCCAGAGCCTGCTCATGTCGTCGTAGGCCGGGCCGGTGGTGCGGGCGAAGAAGCGGGCGAGGTGCTTGAGCGGGGACCCGTCGGGCGGGTCGGCGGGCAGCAGCGTC
Source organism: Kitasatospora sp. NPDC056446 (assembly GCF_042796115.1). Taxonomy (NCBI): domain Bacteria; kingdom Bacillati; phylum Actinomycetota; class Actinomycetes; order Kitasatosporales; family Streptomycetaceae; genus Kitasatospora; species Kitasatospora sp. NPDC056446. The sequence goes on from NZ_JBHTRF010000045.1 coordinate 6,765, forward strand.
TCCAGTTCGGCGGTGGCGGCGCTGCCGAAGGCCTCGGCGACGAGGTCCTCCACGGCGGGGAAGTAGTGGCTGATCAGCCCCGGCCGGACGTCGAGCTGCTCGGCGATCCGGCGCAGGGTGATGCACTCCAGGCCCTCGGTGAGGGCGACCTCGGCCGAGGCCCCGACGATCTCCGCCCGCCGGTCGGCGGGGGATTTGCGAACCCGTTTGCGCTGAACGCTTGACGTCATGTGCCGGATGCTATTGAGTGTGCGACCAATAAGCAAGCAGGTGGCCACGACACCCCCACGGAGGGCCCCCAATGGCGTCCACGCTCCCGGATCACCCCCACAGATCCCCAGGCCACGCAGACGGACCGGCGGACCGCACCGGCGGTTCCCCGGACCGTACGGGCGGTTCCCCGGACCACCCCGACGGGCCACCGGACCCCTCGCCGCACCCGGCCCCGCCCCGGCAGGAACGGAACGGGCGGGTCGAGGTCCACGGCATCGACCACATCCCCGAGACCGAACGGCGCGGCCGCGCCCGCGAGCTCTTCCCCGTCTGGGCGGCGGCCAGCGTCAACTACCTCAACCTGGTGGTCGGCGGCGCCCTCGTCCTCACCGGACTCAGCCTCTGGCAGGCGTTCGCCGTGGTCGTCGCCGGCAACCTCTTCTGGCTCGGCACCGGCCTGCTCGCGGTCTCCGGACCGGCGGCCGGCGCGCCCAGCGAGGTCATCACCCGCGCGATGTACGGCGTCCGCGGCAACCGCGTCAACAACGCGGTCACCGGCTGGATGATCTCCGTCTGCTACTTCGCGCTCAACCTCGCCGCAGCCGCCGTCGCCGCCTTCTCGCTCGTCGAGCGGATCGGGATCACCCCCACCACCCCGATCAAGATCGCCATCGTGATCGCGATCGTCGTGCTCACCCTCACCATCAGCGTGTACGGCCACGCCGTGATCCTCCGGCTCTACCTGCCGATGACCCTCGTGCTCGCCGCCGCCTTCGCCGTCGTCGGGTACGCGATCGTCCGCCACGCCGACTTCGGCTGGACCCAGGCCCGGCCGCTCGCCGGCGGCGAACTGTGGGCGGCCGTCCTGGCCGGACTCACCCTGATCGCCTCCGGCCCGCTCTCCTACACCACCAGCGCCGACTTCTCCCGCTACCTGCCCGCGACCAGCTCCCCCCGCGCGGTCCTCGGCTGGACGGCCCTCGGCGGCTTCCTGCCCAGCGTCGCGGTGGGCGGACTCGGCGTCCTCGGCGCCACCGCCGTCGACATGACCGACCCCCAGGCCACCCTGCAGCAGATCCTGCCCGGCTGGTTCAACCCCGTCTTCCTGCTCTCCCTCGTCGTCGGCACCATCGCCGTCAACGCCCTCACCGCCTACAGCGCCGGGCTCGCCCTCCAGGCCGTCGGCATCCGGATCCGCCGCACCCTGAGCGTGCTGGTGGACGGCGCGGTCGCCGTCTCGCTGACGCTGTACGCGCTGCTCGTCTCCAACTTCCTCGACACCGTCAGCAACGTCCTCCAGCTGACCGTCGTCCTCCTGGGCCCCAGCACCGCCATCTACGCCACCGACATCCTGCTGCGCCGCAACCGCTACGACGGCCGCGCCCTCGGTGACGAGACCCCCGGAAGCCCGTTCTGGTACCGCGCCGGCGTCAACCCGGCCGGTGCCGTCGCCCTCGCCGCCGGCGTGACCGGCGCCGCCCTCGGCGTCGACACCCTCTACACCGGCCCGCTGGCCGCGCTGGCGGGCGTGGACCTGGCCCTGCCGGTGGGCATCGTCGTGGCGGGGACCGTGTACGCGCTGCTGATGCGCCGCCGCGGGTGAGGTGCCGTGGGTGAGGTGCCGAGGGTGAGGAGCCGGGCCCCGGGGTCCCAGGGGGCGGGGCTCCGGGGGTGGGTCCTGCGGGTGGGGCCGGGCGTGTGGCCGGGCCCCGGGCGTCCGGGGAGGGAAAAAGGAAACGGCAAGGAGAACGCACTCCTTGCCACTTCCAAGCTATATCCCACCCCGGGGCTTGCGGCAAGGCCCCGGTCGTCCCGCAGAATCGATGGTCGAACGGCCATGACCTGCGGAAACGGGAGTCGTGAAATGCGTGTGTTGATGACGACGTGGGGATCGCGCGGGGATGTCGAGCCGCTCGCCGCACTGGCGGCGGCACTGCTGGGGCTGGGCGCCGACGTGCGGGTGTGCGCGCCGCCGGACGAGGAGTTCAGGACCCTGCTGGCGAGGGTCGGCGTACCCCTGGTGCCGCTCGGCCCGACGGTGCGCTCGATCGTCTCCGGCCCGAAGCCGCCGACGGCGCAGGACGCGTTCCGGCTGGCCCCCGAACTGGTGGCCGCGCGGTTCGACACGCTCACCGCCGCGGCCGAGGGCTGTGACGCGGTGGTCGCGACCGGCCTGATGCCGGCCGGTGCGCGTGACGTGGCCGAGAAGCTCGGCATCCCCTATGTGCTGGCGTGCTTCCACCTCCTCGGATTGCCGTCGCGGCGCTTCCGCCCGGGCGCGCGGCCGGGCACGCCCTCCCCGCAGGACGAGACCGACCCCCGGGTGCTGTGGAAACAGGACGCCCAGCGGGTGAACGGGTTGTACCGCGAGGCACTCAACCGCCACCGGGCCGCGATCGGCCTGCCGCCGGTGGACAGCGTCCGCGACCACGTCCTGACCGCCCGCCCGTGGCTGGCGGCGGACCCGGTGCTGTGCCCGTCGCAGGGCATGACGGACCTCGACCCGGTGCAGACCGGGGCGTGGATCCTGCCCGACGACCGCCCGCTGCCGGCCGACCTGGAGGCGTTCCTGGCGGCCGGTGAACCGCCGGTGTACGTGGGCTTCGGCAGCATGGCCGCGTACGCCCCGGAGGGCATCGCCCGGGTGGCGGTCGAAGCGGCCCGGGCAGCCGGCCGCCGGGTGGTCCTCGCCCGAGGCTGGGCAGGCCTGGCCCCGATCGACGACCGCGACGACTGCCACTCCGTCGGCGAGGTCAACCAGCAGGCGCTGTTCCGGCGGGTGGCCGCCGTCGTCCACCACGGCGGCGCGGGCACCACGACGGCGGCCGCCCTGGCCGGGGCACCCCAGGTGGTCGTCCCCCGGATCGCCGACCAGCCGTACTGGGCCGCCCGCGTGGCCGAACTGGGCATCGGAGCAGCCCACTCGGACCCCACGCCGACCGTCGGCACCCTGACCGCCGCGCTCACCACGGCCCTGGCACCCGAGACCCGTGAGCGGGCGAGGGCCGTGGCCGGGACGATCCGCGCCGACGGGGCGGAGGTGGCCGCGAAGCTGCTGTTCGAGACGGTGGCCGCCGCCGGCCGGGACAGGCACCCCGGGAGCGTGTGAACCCTGCGAGCCGTGCGAACCGCGTGAGCCGGGTGGAAGCAGCGTCGTCCGCCGAACCACGCGGAACCATGCTGAACCTGCGGCGTCGTGTGAACGGCAGCTTGCGCCAGGCGAGTTCCTCCTCTCGATCATCCTCCGTTCGGTCGGCCGGGGTGCGTGTCAGCCTGTGCGGGCGCCCGTTCCGGCAGCGTTCCGGCGACCGGGCTCCGGCCGTCGGCGCTGTCCGTTAGGGTGCCCACCGGTGCGCCCGGCCATCGCAGGCCGGCGCTAGGGAGGGCGGCATGACCGACGGCACGCGCACGGGTACGGGGAGGGGCGGCGACGGTATCCAGTGGCTGGCGACGGTCGGCCGACAGGGCACCGGCAAGCCGGGAACGAGCGGGTACGACTCCGACGGTGAGCCCGGCGGGGTGGTGTTCGCCCGGGGGATCCCGCCCGAGGAACTCGCCCGCCGGATGGGCGCCGACCCGGCTGCCGGGACCGAGCCGATCAGCGGCACCGAGATCCGGGACCTGGACATCGAGGTCTACCGCCCGAGCGACGACGGTGACGGTGTGATCCGGGTCGGCGAGTGCGGCGGCTGGTCGTTCGCGATCGAGTACGGCGACTCCACCGGCGGCGAACTGCTCACCGAGATAGCGCGCGACGGCGTCGAGGTGGTGCACTTCCGTCCGATGCCGGAGCAGCCGCCCGCACTGCTCGACTACGCCCGCGACGGCGCCGTGCTGTGCGGCTTCGGCCTCGGTGAGGAGCGCTGGCGCTGGGGCCAGGAGCCGGACCTGCTGGTACCGGACCTGGTCGCCGCGAGCGTGTTGGAGTCGGACGGCGTCACCCCCTGCGGCCCCGGCGGCGCGGACGGCGAGGCCGCCCGCCGCCGCTCCCTCGGCGCCGTCGAGCGGCGCTTCGGGCTGAGCCTGCCCCGGGCCGCCCTCGGGGGCCTGCGCCTGCCGGCGTACGCGGTGCGCGGTACACCGGGGATGGCGCCCCGGTGAGGAACGGGCGCCCCCGGCAGCGGCGTTGAGCGCAGTGGTGGACGACGTGGAGGCGAGAGACCTCTCAGCCATGGCCGGGCTCCTTCCCGGGCCCACCGGCGGGGCCCCGATGACCGTCATCCTCGCGGGAGGCGGGTCCTGCGCACATGTGCCGATCGGGAGGTTCGGCGGCCGCAGATCCCGGTGAGGCCCTGCCGATCGGCAGGGGTGGACGAGCGGCTGTGGCGGCGGCTCCCTCACCCGGTCGGCCGGTGGCAGTCCGCGCGGCGCACGCCCCCCGTCCGGAGGTTCCCGGCGGGCATCGGCGCTGCCCGGCCCCTAGGGTCTGAGGTGCGTCGACTGCGCCGCCGTCCGCGAGCCGCGCGCCGGGCGTACGCCGTCGCGCCGCGCGCCGGGGTGACCGGCCGACCCGAGAGGTGGACCACCCCCATGCACACCGTCGTCCGCGGCGCCGGAGCGCTCGGCCTGACCGCCCTGCTGCTCACCGCCGCCACCGGCTGCCAGGGCGGCGGTTCGTCCGCGGTCGAGCCCGCGCCGACGTCCCCGTCCACCGGGTCGTCCGCCGCCGGGGCCACCTCGTCCACCGGGTCGCCCGGCGCGGCCACCGGAGCGGCCGCCCAGAAGCTGGACTGGCACGCCTGCGCCGCCCCGAGCGCCGCCCAGGGCAGCGGCACCGCTCCCGCCGCCGACTGGCAGTGCGCCACCCTCAAGGCCCCGCTGGACCACGGCAAGCCGGACGGCCGGACGATCGACCTCGCGCTGATCCGCAGCCGGGCCAAGGACGAGCAGCACCGGATCGGCTCCCTGCTCTTCAACTTCGGCGGCCCCGGCGCCTCCGGCGTGGCCACCCTGCCCGCCCTCGCCTCGACCTACGCCTCCCTCAACACCCGCTACGACCTGGTGAGTTTCGACCCGCGCGGGGTCGGCGCCAGTGACGGGGTGACGTGCCTGGACGACAAGGCGACGGACGACAGCGCGACCGTCGACAGCACCCCCGGCAACCCGGCCGCGGTGAAGGCCCTGGACGACAGCAACGCCCGGTACGTCGCCGCCTGCGAGCACAACTCCGGCGCCGTCCTGCCGTACGTGGACACCGAGAGCGCCGCGCGGGACATGGACCTGATGCGGCAGGTGCTGGGCGACCGCAAGCTGTCCTACTTCGGGATCAGCTACGGCACCCAGCTCGGCGGCGTCTACGCGCACCTGTTCCCGCAGGAGGTCGGCAGGCTCGTGCTGGACTCGGTGGTCGACCCGACGAAGGACCCGCAGCAGTCCGCGCTCGGCCAGGCCCAGGGCTTCCAACTCGCCCTCGGCGACTTCATGAAGGCCTGCGCGACCCAGGTCGGCACCTCCTGCCCGACCGGCGCCGGCGGCGACGAGGGCACCGCGAAGATCGTCGCGCTGGTCCAGAAGCTGGAGCAGTCGCCGCTGCCCGCCGCGGACGGGCGGCAGCTCACCGCGACCCAGGCCGTGACCGGCATCGCGGGGGCCCTGTACAGCCAGGAGACCTGGCCCGTGCTCGCCGGCGGGCTCACCGAGGCGATGCGGCAGGGCACCGGCAACACGCTGCTCCAGCTCGCCGACGGGCTGAACGGGCGCGACGCGCAGGGGCACTACAGCAACCTGAACGCGGCGAACCGGGCGATCAGCTGCGTGGACGCCCGGCAGCGGTACTCCGACCAGGACGTCGAGGCGCAGCTGCCGCAGTTCCGCGCCGCCTCGCCGGTGTTCGGCGACTTCACCGCCTGGGGGCTGACCGGCTGCACCGGCTGGCCCGTCCCGGGCAAGGCCGACCACCCGGAGGTCGCCGCGGCGGGAGCCGCCCCGATCCTGGTGGTGGGCACCACCGGCGATCCGGCCACCCCGGTCGAGGGTGCCCGTGCGATGGCGCAGCAGCTCGGCGCGGGCGTCGGTGTCACCGTCACGCTGCGGGGCGAGGGGCACGGCGGGTACAACACCGGCAACCCCTGCCTGAAGCAGACCGTGGACGCCTACCTGCTGGACGGCACGGTGCCGGCGGACGGGACGACGTGCGGCTGAGCGCGGGCGGCGGCCCCGGGTGACCCGCCCCCAGGCGGCCCCCTGGGCGGCCTCTGGGTACCCCCCAGGGCGGCCTCCGGGTTACGGCGCGACAGGTGAAGTGGCCCAACAAAAGTCATGGTGATTGGCTCTGTTGGGCGGTCCACTTGGCCCGTTAGGCTCGTCGACGTGACGAACACCGAGGCGAACAGCGAGACCAGCACCGTGACCGAGACCGGCACCGCGACCCACCTGCCGACCGCGCACCCGACCAAGCCCACCAAGGTCGACTTCTACTTCGACCCCGTCTGCCCGTTCGCCTGGATCACCTCCCGCTGGATCCTGGAGGTCGAGCGCCACCGCGAGCTGGACCTGACCTTCCGGGTGATGAGCCTGTCCGTCCTCAACGAGGGCCGCACCGACCTGCCCGAGCGCTACCAGCGCCTGATGACCACCGGCTGGGGCCCCGTCCGGGTCTGCATCGCCGCCGCCGAGAAGCACGGCCGGCACGTGCTGCGCGACCTGTACACCGAGCTCGGCACCCGCCTGCACGACCAGGACCGGGCGGCCGACGACGCCGTCATCCGCGAGGCCCTGGTCGCGGCCGGCCTGCCGGAGGAACTGGCCGACGCGGCGAACAGCACCGAGTACGACATCGCCCTGCGCAAGAGCCACCACGAGGGCATGGACCCGGTCGGGGAGGAGGTCGGCACGCCGACCATCCACGTGGACGGCGTCGCGTTCTTCGGGCCGGTGCTGAGCGCGATACCGCGCGGCGAGGACGCCGTACGGGTCTTCGAGGGCGTCCGGCTGCTGGCCGGGTACCCGAACTTCTTCGAGCTCAAGCGGACCCGGACGGGCTCGCTCGACTTCTCCTGAGGCACGTCCGCTGAGGCAGGTCCGCCCTCCACGGCCGGCCTCTCCGGCCCCGCCGCCGGCGTCATCCGGCTCCACCGTCGGCCCTCCGGGCTCCCGTCCGGGCGCCGGGCGTCCGACCATGGAGACGGAGGCTCGGTGCCCCCGAGAGGCGGTGAGCGTGGATGATCGTACGAATCCGGCTGCGGGTTGCTCGTCACCCCACGACGCCCTCGGGCTCCGACGAGGGCCGGACACCCGGCCCGGAGCCCGGCCGGGACCGGGTCCGGGGGTCGAACTCCGGCCCGGGCCCGCGCTGGGGCCTCGGCCAGGGGCCGGGCAGGGGCTCCGGCCAGGGGCCCGGCTCCGGCCAGGGCCCCGGACGGCGGGCCGGCCCCGGGGGCCCGCCCCCGCCCCCGCCGCCCTCGTGGCGCCGCTGGCTGCTGCCCGTGGCCGTCCTGGTCACGCTGCTCCTGGTGGTGCTGTTCGCCAACCCCGGCACGCCCGGGACCCGCTACGGCTACACCGACTTCCTGAACCGGGTCGACGCCGGCCAGGTGCAGACGGTGGACGTCAGCGACACCGGCGGGGTGAGCGGCACGCTCAAGGACGGCACCCACTTCACCAGCCAGATCCCCACCGCCCTGGACACCTCCCAGCTCAGCCGGGCGCTCGGCGACCAGCACGTGACGGTGACCGGCAGCCGCGCGAGCAGTGGCAGTTCGATCTGGTCCACGCTGCTGCTGTTCCTGCCGCTGCTGCTCTTCGGCGGGCTGTTCCTCTGGTCGGGCCGGATGGCCGCCCGCTCGCTGGGCGGCGGGCTGAGCGCCATCGGCCGCTCCCGGGCCAAGATCATCGAAGCCGAGCGGCCGGCCACCCGGTTCGCCGACGTCGCGGGGTACGAGGGGGTGAAGCAGGAGGTCAGCGAGGTGGTCGACTTCCTGCGCAGCCCGGAGCGCTACGCCGCCGCCGGGGCCAAGGGGCCGCGCGGGGTGATCATGGTGGGGCCGCCGGGCACCGGCAAGACCCTGCTGGCCCGGGCCGTCGCGGGGGAGGCCGAGGTGCCGTTCCTGTCCGTGACCGGCTCCGGGTTCGTGGAGATGTTCGTCGGCGTCGGCGCCTCCCGGGTGCGCGACCTCTTCGACGAGGCCCGCAAACGCGCGCCGTCCATCGTCTTCATCGACGAGATCGACGCCGTCGGCGGCCGCCGGGCGGGCGGCACCCGCCTCGGCGGCAACGACGAACGCGAGCAGACCTTGAACCAGCTGCTCGCCGAGATGGACGGCTTCGACCAGAGCACCGGCATCGTCGTCATCGCCGCCACCAACCGGCCGGACGCCCTCGACCCGGCGCTGCTGCGCCCCGGCCGCTTCGACCGCCAGGTCACCGTGCCGCTGCCCAACCAGGCCGAACGGGCCGCCATCCTCGCCGTGCACACCCGGGGCAAGACCCTCGCCCCGGACGCCGACCTGGACCGGATCGCCCGCGGCACCCCCGGCTTCTCCGGTGCCGACCTCGCCAACCTCGTCAACGAGGCCGCCATCAACGCCGTCCGCGCCGAGCGCGCCACCCTCACCGCCGACGACCTCGACACCGCCCGTGACCGGGTGCTGCTCGGCCGCCGGGAGTCCTCCAACGCGCTGCTGCCCGACGAGCGGCACGCCGTCGCCGTGCACGAGTCCGGGCACGCGCTGATGGCCGCGCTGTGCGAGCACGCCGACCCGGTGGCCAAGGTGACCATCCTCCCGGCCGGCGTCTCCCTCGGTGCCACCGAGCAACTGCCCGAGGCCGAACGGCATCTGTACAGCGAGAGCTACCTGACCGACCTGCTGACCGTGCAACTCGGCGGGCGGGCTGCCGAGCTGGTGGTGTTCGGCGAAGGCTCCACGGGCGCCGCCAACGACCTCGCCAACGCCACCTCGGTCGCCACCAGGATGGTCCGCGAGTTCGGCCTCTCCCCGGAGATCGGCCCGGTCGGTTACTCCAGCGGCAGCCCCCACTACCTCGGCGACAGCCCCGAGGACCTGCTGCGCCGCCCGTACTCCGAGCAGACCCAGCGCGCCGTGGACGAGGCGGTCGCGGGCCTGCTGCGCCGGGCCGAGCAGCGGGCCGTCGGCCTGCTGACCGCGCACCGGCACCACCTGGACGCGCTGGCGGACCTGCTCGTCGCCCAGGAGACCGTGGACGGCCGCCTGGTCCTCGACATCCTGAAGCGCCCGGAGGCGGCCGGGCACCCGGTCTCCCTGGCCAAGCCGGGGGCCGGCGCGGACACCCGGGCGGACGGCGGGCCGGACGGCGGGTCGGACAGTACGCCGGACGGCGGGACGGACGCGGGGCCGGAGGTGCGCGGGCCCGGCCCGTGACCCGCGCCGGGCAGGGGTGCGACGGCCCCGGGGCTACGGCGCGGGCGGTCGGTCGAAGAAGGTCTCCAGGACGACGGTCGCCTGCGTCCCGCTGACGCCCTCGATCGCGTAGAGCCGCCGCAGTACGTCCTGGAGCTGCTCGGTGGTCGCCGTCCGCACCTTGACCAGGACCGAGGCGCTGCCCGCGATGACGTGCGCCTCCTCGATCTCCGGGATCGCGGCGAACGCCTGCGCGGAGTCCCCCATCCAGGCCGAGGACTCCACCATCACGAAGGAGAGCACCCCGAGCCCGAGGCTCCTCGGGTCGACCTCCACCGTGGTGCGGCGCACGACGCCGCGCTCGCGCAGTTTGCGCACCCGCTCGTGCGCGGCCGCCGTGGAGAGCCCCACGGCCCTGCCCAGTGCCGCGTACGCCTGCCCGGCGTCCTCCTGGAGCAGGGCGAGCAGGGCGCGGTCGGTGTCGTCGAGGTGATCGCTGGCCATGGTCGGACCATACCGCGTTCTGGCATACTCCAGGTCGTCGGAACCACATTCGGTCAATGGCGACACGAGGTGAATGATGTCTGGCTCTATCGAGCACGGGCTGTACGAGATCCTGGATGAGCGGTTCCGCCGCTGCGCCAACGGCGACATCCGGCTGGAGAAGCTCTACGGCGACTGCCGCTGGGCCGAGGGCCCGCTCTACCTGCCCGCCTGGCGCCAGGTGATCTGGAGCGACATCCCCAACGACCGCCTGCTGCGCTGGGACGAGGCCACCGGCGAGGTCGGCGTCTTCCGCTCCCCGGCCGGGCACCCCAACGGCAACACCCTCGACCGCGAAGGCCGGCTGATCAGCTGCGAGCAGGGCAACCGCCGGGTCACCCGCACCGAGCACGACGGCCGGATCACCGTCCTCGCCGACCGCTACCGGGGCCGGCGGCTCAACTCGCCCAACGACGCGGTCGTCCGCTCCGACGGCGCGATCTGGTTCTCCGACCCGGACTTCGGCATCACCAGCGACTACGAGGGCCACCGCGCCGAGTCCGAGATCGGCGCCCGCAACGTCTACCGGATCGACCCGGGCAGCGGAGAGGTCCGGCTCGCCGCCGAGGGCTTCGAAGGGCCCAACGGGCTCGTGTTCTCGCTCGACGAGCGTCAGCTCTACGTCAACGACAGCCGGGCCGGGCACATCCGGGTCTTCGACGTCCGGGACGACGGCGCCCTCACCGGCGACCGGGTCTTCGTCCGGGGCGTCGGCTGCCGCTTCGACAACATCCGCTTCGACCTCGACGGCCGGCTCTGGGCGGCGGCCTTCGGCGACGGCGTCCACTGCTACGCGCCCGACGGCACCCTCATCGGCCGTATCCTCGTCCCCGAACCCGTCTCGAACCTCACCTTCGGCGGCCCGAAGAACAACCGTCTCTTCATCACCGCCACCACCTCGCTGTACTCGCTGGTGACGACGATGACGGGCCCGCACCGCGTCGCCCCCGCCGAGGGGAGCGCCGCCCCGTACCGCGTCCAACCCGAGGAGTCGGAATGACCGAGCCCCTGACCGCCGACCTCCAGCGGGAGATCGCCCGCGCCCTCGGGGTCGCGCCCGTCCCCGACCCGCTGCCGGAGGCCGAGCGCCGGGTGGCGTTCCTGGCCGGGCAGGTCCGGGCCGCGGGCGCCCGCACCCTGGTGCTCGGCATCAGCGGCGGCGTGGACTCCACCACCGCCGGGCGGCTCTGCCGGCTCGCCGTGGACCGGCTGCGCGCCGAGGGGTACCAGGCGGCGTTCTGCGCGATGCGGCTGCCGTACGGGGTGCAGGCGGACGAGGACGACGCCCGGCGGGCCGTCGCCTTCATCGAGCCGGACGAACTGCTGACCGTCGACGTCAAGCCCGCGACCGACGCGGCCCTGGACGCGCTGCTGGCGGCCGGACTGGCCTTCACCGACCGCGCCCACGAGGACTTCGTCCGCGGCAACGTCAAGGCCCGGCAGCGGATGGTCGTCCAGTACGCGGCGGCGGGCGCCAACGGCGGGCTGGTCGTCGGGACCGACCACGCCGCGGAGGCGGCCGTCGGCTTCTTCACCAAGTACGGCGACGGGGCGGCCGACGTGATGCCGCTCTCCGGCCTGACGAAGCGTCAGGTGCGGTCCATCGCCGAAGCGTTGGGCGCACCGGCCGAACTGGTCAAGAAGACCCCGACCGCCGACCTGGAAGACCTCGCCCCCGGCCGCCCCGACGAGGACGCCCTCGGCGTGACCTACGACGCGCTGGACGACTTCCTGGAGGGCCGGCCCGTCGACGACGAGGTCTTCGCCACCGTCCTCGGCCACTACCGCCGCACCGCGCACAAGCGCGCCCTGCCGGCCACCCCGGACCCGGCCTGACCGACCGGCACCAGCGCGCCGCGAGCACGGCGCGAGCAGGGCGGGAACGGCGGGCCGGACGGGCCGGAAACAGGGGAGAGGGGAACGGGCATGGCGGGAGCAGGCGCGACGGACCGGAGCGGCCGCGCGGCCGGCGCATCGCCGCGCTCACGCACGGCGACCGGGCCGCCTGGGAGGGGACGGCCATCTTCCATGAACTGGTCCGCCTCGCCCTCGACGGCGCCGACCCGGTCCGGGCGATCCCCGAGGTCCTGGCCCACGTCGACCCGGACAGCCGCGAGCGCTACGCCACCGTCCTCGCCCCCGACTGGCACCCCGACCGCGCCACCGAGGCCAACGGTGCCGTCTGGCCCTGCCTGGGCTCGGCGGTCTGGGCGCTGCGCACCACCGACGGGTTCGACGCCGCGATCCGGGCCGCGATCGACCTCGGCGGGGACACCGACACCGTGGCCGCCGTCACCGGCGGGCTGGCGGGGGCCGTCCACGGCCTGGCGGCCGTCCCGGAGCGCTGGATCGAGCCCCTGCACCTGACGCTCCCCGGGTTCGGTGACCGGGTGCTGCGCCAGGGCGAACTGCTCGCCCTGGCGGCGGCGTTGGCCGGCTGAGGCGTCAGAACACGAACGTCGGGTGCCAGGTCAGCAGCAGCACGATCAGCGACAGCGGGATCAGGGAATGGACGGTCAGCGCGCCGAACATCGCGCAGCGCCAGCGGCGTTGAGGCGTCGACTGCTTGCCCGCGACGGCCAGGCCGAGCAGCGCCGCGAACCCGACGATGCCGAACAGTGCCGCCGTCTGCTCCACCGCCCCGTGGTACTCCGAGGTCGTCTGCTCCCCGGCCCACCGCCAGATCCGGGACAGCAGCCAGGCGTCGATCGCCGCCGTCAGCGCGGCGTACACCGCACCGGTCCGCAGATCCGCCGACTCCGTGCCCCGGCCCTTGCTCCCCGTTCGCGCCACTGCGTCCGTCCCCCCGATGCCGACCCGCTCGCGTGCCTCGCTACGGTACCGGGGAAGGGTTCGGAACCGAAGGGGCGGGAGCGCCCGGAGTCGAACCGTGTGCACCGAGGGACCGGTGGTCGACAGGCGGTCGGCCGAGACGCGAGGGGAAAGACGTGACGGGGGCGGACATGACGGCGGACCAGCCGGCGGGGGAGCGGCTCGCGGTGGTGTCGGGCGGCGGCACCGGCATCGGCAGGGCGATCGCGGCCCGGCTGGCCGCGGACGGGCACCGGGTGGTGATCCTCGGGCGCCGGGCGGCCGTGCTGGAGCAGGCGCGGGAGGAGGTCGAACGGACGGTCGGACCCGGCCGGATCGTCCCGGTGGCGGCCGACCTGACCGACCCGGAGGCCGTCCGGGCGGCCGCCGACCGGATCGCCGGGCTCGGGCCGGTGGACGCCCTGGTGAACAACGCGGGCGCCATCGTCACCCCGCCCGCCGACGACAGCCTGACCGCGCTGGCCGCGTCCTGGCGGCGCGACCTGGACACCAACCTGCTCACCGCCGTCCTGCTGACCACCGCCCTCCAGGGCGCGCTGCGCCGCCCCGGCGGCCGGGTGGTCGTGATCAGCTCGGCGGCGGCCCAGCGCGGTGGCGCGGGCCCGCACTCGGCCGGCTCGTACGCCGCCGCCAAGGCCGCCCTGCACGGCTGGGCCTTCGGCCTGGCCCGGCAGTTGGGGTCGGACGGGATCACGGTCAACGTGCTCGCGCCCGGCTACGTGGCGGCGACCGAGATCTTCGGCGCGGACCGGGACGAGGAGTTCCACGCCCGCAAGGTCGCGGACACCCTGGTGGGCCGGGCCGGCACCCCGGCCGACGTGGCGGAGGCGGTCGCGTACATCGCCTCCCCGGCCGCCGGTTACCTGACCGGGCAGGTGATCGGCCTCAACGGCGGTGCGGTGCTGGGACGCTGACGCCCCGGCCGGAGGGCGGTGAACCGACCGAGTGCGGCGGCCGGGGAGCCGGAGGAGTCGGCGAGGAGCCGGGCAGGAGCCTGCGCCGCCGCCGGAGGGCCCGTCAGGCCACCGGACTCAGTCCCCGTCGGCGTCGGCCTCGGCGGTGGGTGCGCCGCCGGACTTGATGCCGAGCTTGACCTCGGCCGTCGTCCAGTCGGTGGCGATCGCCTGCTGGACGGCGGCCAGGGTGACCTGGCCCTTGCAGATCGCGGTGTGCAGGTGGGTCTCGACCGAGTCCTTGGGGTTGTTCGGCCCCTTGCCCGGGACGTGGCCGGGGGACGGCGGCTGCACCCACAGGTTGCGCGCGTCGTTGGGGTCGCCGCCGAGCTGGAGGCTGATCAGGTGGTCGTACTCGGCGTCGCCCATCGGGCCGGTGTAGCCGTAGGACTTGGCGTTCTCGGCCTTCTCCTTGCCGGTGAGGTTCGCCGGCGGGCGGATGGTCGAGGTGTAGCCGCCCGGCTTGCAGATGGTGTCCTTGACGGTGTCCTGGGTCACCGCCGGGCTGATCGCCCCCGGGGTGCAGTTCGGGTCGGGCAGCGGCTGCTTGTCCGCGGTGTAGCGGTAGTGGCAGCTGCCCGGCGCGGGCTGCGGCTGGACGTCGTAGGAGCTCTTCGGACCGGGTCCGGTGACGATCGCGGCCGGGGCGGGCTGGGCGGCGTCGCCGGCGGCGGCCGGGGCGGAGCCGTGGCCGGCGGGCGTCTTGGCGGCGTGGCCGCCGCCGGACGAGCAGCCTGCGGCCGCGGCGAGCAGGACGGCCGCGGCCACGGCCAGGGCGCGGCGGGCGGGAGCCGGCACGGGTTCCTCCATCGGGGTGTGCGTGAGCGGCGGTCACCGGTGTGCCGGGACCGCGCCAGCGGACACTACCGTGTCGACAGGGCCGAAGGAGTGACGCCACGTCCGGGCGGGGGAAGCCTTTGCCGGGCGTGCGGAACCGTTTCCGCACAGCTGCCCCGCCCTGCCCCGCCCCGCCCCGCCGCCTCGTCCTGCCCTGCCCGGCGCCGTGCTACGCCGCGCCGGGCAGGACGGGGCCGGCGGCTACTGCGCCGCGATCCAGTCCGAGACCAGATCCTCCAGCGCCCCCAGCGGCAGGCTGCCGTGCCCGATCAGCTGGTGGTGGAACTCTCGGACGTCAAACCGGGCGCCGAGCGCGGCCTGTGCCCGCTCCCGGTGCCGCACCAGCTCCCGACGGCCGATCAGGTAGGCGGTGGCCTGGCCCGGCCAGGCGATGTAACGGTCGATCTCGTTGCGGACGTTGGCCTCGGTGGTGGCGGTGTTGTCCCGCATGAAGGCCATCGCCCGCTCCCGGGACCAGCCGTAGTGGTGCATCCCGGTGTCCACCACCAGCCGCACCGCCCGCAGCGCGTCCATCGAGAGCATCCCGAAGCGGGAGAGCTCCGAGCTGTACAGCCCCATCTCGTCCGCGAGCCGCTCGGTGTACAGGCCCCAGCCCTCGACGTGGGCGGTCAGCTGGGCGCTGGGCTTCTGCCGGAACTGGGGCAGGTGGTGCAGCGTCTGTGCGACGGCGATCTGGAAGTGGTGGCCGGGCACGCTCTCGTGGAAGGCGATCGCCTCGTACTCGTAGCTGAACCTGGTCTCCGGGTGCAGCGTGTTGATCCAGTGCGTACCGGGCAGCCCGCCCGGGCCCGGCGGCTGGTAGTAGGCCAGCGGCGCGGTCTCCGCCTCGATCGGGTCGATCTCCTTGGTCACGCAGTCGGCGATCGGGTACGTGTGGAACCAGTCCGCCGAGGCGCGGCGGGCCCGCTCCAGCGCGCCGTCCACCAGGGTGATCATCTCGGCCGCGCTGCCGAAGCGCAGCGAGCGGTCCTCGCGCAGGGCGGTCAGCACGGCCGCCGGGTCGTTGATACCGAGCACCTTGCCGCCGAGCTCGGCGAACTCCTCGCGCAGTGCCGCGACGGCGTCCAGGCCGATCCGGTGGACCTCCTCGGGGGAGAGCCCGGGCCGGGTGAAGCGGGCGACGGCGTCGGCGTAGCCCTCGGTGCCGCCCGGGACGTGGCAGACGCCGGCCCGGTCGTCCGGGCGGGCACCGGGTGCCAGCTGCTGGACCAGTCCGGCCCGGTAGCGGGCGATCGCCGGGCGGACGGCGTCGCGCACGATCGTCCAGGCGCGCTGGTACTCCGGGCGGCCCCGCAGCGGGCGGAGCAGCTGGTCCTCGTCCGGTCCGGCCGTGAGGTGGGCGTCCAGCTGGGCGGCGGCGGCGTCGACCCCGCTGCGCAGCGGGTGGCGGCCCTCGGCGGCGGCGTCCACGGCGCGCCGCAGGGCGGCGTCGAAGTAGCCGGGCAGGCCCGCGAGCCGCTCCAGGTAGGAATCGGCGCCCTCGTGGTCGACGGGGGCCATCGTGATCGAGATGAAGGCCTCGTTGTGCGGGGCGACGATCGTCGCCGAGACGCTGAAGTCGGCCAGGCCGTGGGTGGCCTGGCCGATGCCGTTGTCGATCAGCCGGGCGAGGACCTGGTGGGTGACGCGGTCCTCGCCGGCCAGCCGGCCCGGTCCGTCCGGTGTGCCCGGTCCGTCCGGTCCGCCCGGTGCGTCGGGTCCGTCGGGTCCGTCCAGGGGGATCGCGGCCAGTCGCGCGCCGAGGTCCCGCAGGACCTCGCGGTGGTGCAGGGCGGCGTCGCGGGACGGGTCGGGCAGCAGGTGGGCGTAGCCCTCGACGCCGCCGAGGGTGGCGTCGAACGGGTTGTGGCGGTTCTCGGCGTCGAAGTACTCGTCGGCGAGTGCGGCGAGTCCGGCGTGTTGTGGCTGCTCGATCACGGGTCCCCCTGGTCCGGTGCGGTCACTGCGGATCGGGGCTCCCCGGGGTGCCCCGATCCCGCCGATTATTCGGAGTGATCCGCGACGAGGTCAATACACCTCGGGGGACGAGGAGTTCCGCATTCCGCCTGACCCCGTGGGACCTCGCCGGACCCCGCCCGGCCCCGCCGGGAGCCGGGTGGCCCGCACAACGACGGTGCCGACGCCCGGGGAGACGGACGTCGGCACCATCGGTGTGCGGGGGAGCCGACGGCCGGCGCCCGAGCGGGCGCGGGTCGGTGCCCGGGGGTCAGCGGGCCTGGCCGGCCTTGGCCTCCTTGGCGGCCAGGGCGGCCTCCTTCTCGTGCTTCGCCTTGATCCGCGCGGTCTCCTTGCGGAGGTCCACCTGGTTGGCGCGCTCGTGCTGCAGCCACAGCGGGTTCTCGGCCTTGATCGCCTCGATCTGCTCCGTGCTGAGCGCCTCGGTCACGCCGCCGCGGGCCAGGCCGGAGATCGAGATGCCGAGCTTGGCGGCGACCACCGGGCGGGGGTGCGGGCCGTTCTGGCGCAGCTCCTGGAGCCACTGCGGCGGCTCGGACTGCAGCGCGTTGAGCTCCTCGCGGGAGACCACGCCCTCCTGGAAGTCGGCCGGCGCCGCGTCGAGGTAGATCCCCAGCTTCTTGGCTGCCGTGGCCGGCTTCATGGTCTGGCTGGTCTTCTGCTTGAGCGATGTCATGGTGACAAGGGTAAGGGAGCGCGCGGGCGCTTCCGGTCACGGTCGGTAGCCTTGCCCTGTGACAGAGATGCAGGTGAACCCGTCCTTCCGGCTCGCGTACGTCCCGGGCGTGACCCCCGGCAAATGGGTCCGGGTGTGGGACGAGCGGCTCCCGGACGTTCAGCTCGACCTCCTCGCGGTCCCGGTGGGTGACGGCGAGCGGACCCTGCGTGAGGGCGGCGCGGACGCCGGGCTGGTCCGGCTGCCGGTGGACAAGGACGTGCTCAGCGCGATCCCGCTGTACACCGAGGCCACCGTCGTGGTCTTCCCCAAGGACCACTGGCTCGCGGCCGCGGAGGAGGTCGCGCTCGACGACCTCGCCGAGGAGGTGGTCTTCCACCCCCTCGACGACACCCTGGGCCTCACGGCCGACACCCTGCCCGGGCGCCCGGCCGTCGCGCGCCCGGACACCACGGCGGACGCGGTCGAGCTGGTCGCGGCCAACGTCGGCGTGCTCCTGGTGCCGCAGTCCCTCGCCCGGCTGCACCACCGCCGGGACCTCACCTACCGGCCGGTGCCGGAGGCGCCGCAGTCGCAGGTGGCGCTGTCCTGGCCGCAGGAGCGGACCACGGACCTGGTGGAGGAGTTCATCGGGATCGTCCGGGGCCGTACGGTCAACAGCTCGCGCGGACGCGGGCAGGCCGAGCCGGCCGCCCAGCCGAAGAAGGCGGCGGCCCCGCGCAAGCCGCAGCAGCAGAAGGCGGGCGGGCAGAAGGCCGGGGCGCAGAAGGCCGGGGCGCAGAAGGCGGGCGGTGCCAAGGCCGGCGGGCAGAAGCCGAGGCCGTCGGCGGGCGGCCGGGGCGCGGCGGCGGCCCGGCGCGGCAAGCCGAAGCGGCGCTCGTAGCCCCGGGGGCCCGGGTGGCGTAGCGTCGGCCCCGTTTCGTCGGGCCGTGGTGGCCGGGCGGTGGCGGGAGGAGCGGGGCCGTGTGGCATGACCTGGTGGTCGTCCAGATTCCGATCGTGGAGAAGGTCCTCCGGACGGTCGCGGTCTATGTGTTGATCCTGCTGCTGTTCCGGCTGGGCGGGAAGCGCGGGCTGGCCGGGCTGAACACCTTCGACATGGTGGTCGTCTTCCTGCTCTCCAACGTGGTGCAGAACGCCATCATCGGCAATGACAACAGCCTGCTCGGCGGCGCGATCGGGGCGGTCACCCTGGTCGTGGTGAACTCCGCCGTCACCCGCTGGCTCGCCCGCGACCCGAGGGCCGCCCGGATCCTGGAGGGCACGCCCACCACCGTGGTCCGGGACGGCGCGCTGGTGCCCGGCGCGCTGCACAGTCTGGCGCTGCGCCCGTCCGAGCTGGAGCACGCCATCCGGGTCCAGAACGGCGACAACGTGTCCGACGTCTCGCGGGCCAGGCTGGAGCCGGACGGGCAGCTGCTGGTCACCCTGAAGGCGAGCGAGCAGGGTGCCACCCGGGGTGACGTGGAGGACCTGCGGCGGCGGCTGGAGACGATCGAGCGGCTGCTCTCCGAGATCGCCGACGGGCGCCGGCCGGCGAGCTGACGCGTCGCCGGGTCGGCCGCGCTGACGTATCGCCGGTTCCGCCGCGCGGCGGTCACGGGCCGGCGTCGGCCGCGGCGAGGGTCTCGGTGCGGCGGCGGCGCGTGGCGGTGACGGCGGTGGCGCAGGCCAGGGCGAAGCCGAGGGTGGCGGAGACCAGGTGGCCGACGGTGGTGAAGTCCGGTAGCGGGCCGGGCCATTCGCTGTCGCCCGAGAGCGGCCAGGCGACGACGAACGCGGCCCAGGGGAGGCGGGCCCAGAGCGGCAGGGCGAGGGTGGCGAACGCGAGGGAGGCCTGGGCGCCGTAGCTGATGCCGTAGTCCGAGTCCTGTCGCACGCTCTCCGGGTACCAGCCGTACCGCAGGGCGACCAGGATGACGGCGGCGGTGACCAGGGTGGCGCCGATGTGCCCGCCCAGGAAGACGGCGGCGGCGCGCCGGGTGCCGAAGCGGCGCTCCGTCCAGGCCAGGCAGCAGCAGACGCCGAGGCCGAGGGTGATCAGGGTGCCGCCGAAGCCGGCGGAGGCGATGTCGGTGAGCGTGCCGTCGTAGAGCAGCGCGCTGCCGAGCAGTGCGGTGACCGGGTGGTCGTGCAGGTTGTCGAGGTTGGTGCTGATGTAGGCGCGGAGGGTGTCCGCCCGGTCGGGCGAGAGCCAGTCCTCCACCCAGACGTGCCCGAGCAGGAGCAGGCCGACGTAGCAGAGCGTCAGCGGCGAGCGGCGCGGGTACGTCCGGAGGGTGCGGAGCAGCCCGGCCAGGAGCCTCCGCGGTGATCGAGCGTTCATGTTCTGATGCTGCCCCAGTCGAGCCGATGGTCCGACCGGCACGACCCGGCCGGCCCCCGTCGCGACAGTACCGCCCCGGTGTGTCCGGCCCGGCGCCGGGCCGAGGGGGAGCAGGGGCCGGGGCGGCACCGGGCCGGGGGCCGGCCGTCGTTCACCTCGCCCGGTGGGCCAGGGTCGCCGTGAAGGGGCGCGGGGACAGGGAGGAGCTGCGGGTGGGGCGGATGCGCCGGCCGGGGGTGGGGGTGACGGTCCAGCGGGCGGCGATGGTGGCGATGGCGAGGACCGCCTCGGTGGTGCCGAAGGTGTCGCCGATGCAGCGGCGGGCGCCGAGGCCGAAGGGGGTGTAGGTGCCGGGGGCGGGGCGGGCGGTGGTGAGCCAGCGGTCGGGGTCGAAGCGGTCGGGGCAGGGGAAGAGGTCGGCCCGGCGGTGCAGCAGGTACGGGCTGAAGAGGATGGTGGCGCCCGCGGGGACGCGGTGGCCGCCGAGCCGGGTGTCGGCGGTGACGGTGCGGCTGAGGATCCAGACCGGCGGGTAGAGCCGCAGGGTCTCGCTGACGATCCGGGCGGTCAGCTGGAGGGCGGGCAGGTCCTCGTGGCGGGCGGGGCGGCCGTCGAGGACGGTGTCGAGTTCGGTGTGCAGGCGGTCGCGGACGGCCGGGTTGGCGGCGAGCAGGGTCCAGGCCCAGGAGAGCGTGGCGGCGGTGGTCTCCATGCCGGCGAGCAGGAAGGTGACCACCTGGTCGTGGATCTCGGCGTCGGTGAGGCCCCGGCCGTCCTCGTCCTCGGCGCCGAGCAGCACGGACAGCAGGTCGTCGTGGTCCGTCCGGGCGGCGCGGTAGTCGGCGATCAGCCGGCCGGTGATCTCCTTGAGGTCCTGCCGGGCGCGCAGGAAGCGGCGGTTGCCCGGGGTGGGGATCCGGTCGGCGCCGGGCAGCGGCATCATGACGCGGCGGCCGACGCCGCGGGTGATGACGTCCATGCACTCGTGCACGGGCAGTGAGCCGGCCCGCTCGTGGGCGGCGAACAGGCAGCGGGCGGTGACGGCGGTGGTGAGGCGGTACATCGCGGCGGGGACGTCGACCACGTCGCCGTCGCGCCAGGAGCCGGTGGTCCCGGCGATCTCCTCGGCCATCATCGCGGCGTAGCCGGGCAGCCGGTCGCGGTGGAACGCGGGCTGCAGCATGCGGCGTTGGCGCCGGTGGGCGGAGGCGGGGCAGGTGGCGAGGCCGTCGCCGAAGATCTCGCGGGCCTTGTCGAGGACGAGCCCGCCCTTGTCGTACGTGCGGTCCTCGGTGAGCAGTCGGCGGACCAGCTCGGGGTGGCAGGCGACGTAGGCGTCGAGCGGGCCGAGCCGCAGCCGGACGAGGTCGCCGTGGGCGGGCAGGCCGGCGACGAAGGCGAGCGGGCGGCGGACGAAGGCCGGGGCGTGGCCGAGCAGCGGGAGTCCGCCGGGGGCGGTGGCCGCGGTGAACCGGGTGGTCGGGAACATGTGGGTCGACACGGGCGTCACCTTGGATCGGGTGGGGCGGACCGGAACGGTTCGTGCCCGGGATCTTTCCCGGCGGCCGTCGGTGAAACGGTGGTGGACCGGCGGGCGGGGTGAACGCGGGGGCGCGTGCCGAACGCCCTTGCGCCCTCGAAGATGTGAGGAATCGTTCACCGTTCGAGGGTGGTGCATGACCCGAAAGTGCGTTCGGGGTCATAGACTTGATTGCCTTGCGAGACTACCGGTCAGTAGAACTGGGCAGTACTACCAGCCTCGGCGAAGCGGCGTGACGACCGGACGGCAGAAGGTCCGGCAGGAAGTGGGGAGTTCGGATGACCGACGAGCGGGTTCACGCGTTCACCGACGACGCCCTCGGCCCGTACGACGCGGTGGCCCTGGCCACCCTGGTGCGGGCCGGTGCGGTCAACCCCCGGGAACTGGTCGGCGCGGCCGTCTCCCGGGCCGCGCGGGTGGACGGCCGGCTGCTTCCCGTCGCCCACACCTCGTACGACAAACCGCAGATCAGCCAGGAGGGCATCGGCGCCGCGCTGTGGGGCGTGCCGACCTACCTCAAGGACAACGTCGACCTGCGCGGCCTGCCGACCACGATGGGCAGCGAGGCCTTCAGCCCCCAACCGGCCCGCCGCAACGCGCGTTTCACCGACCAGTTCCTCTCCACCGGGCTGGCCGTCCTCGGCAAGACCCGACTGCCCGAGTTCGGCCTCAACGCCTCCACCGAGTTCGCCACCGCCCAGCCGGTGCGCAACCCCTGGAAGCCCTCGCACTCGGCCGGCGCCTCCTCGGGTGGCGCGGCGGCCCTGGTGGCCTCCGGCGTGGTCCCGATCGCGCACGCCAACGACGGCGGCGGCTCGATCCGCATCCCGGCGGCCTGTTGCGGCCTGGTCGGACTCAAGCCCACCCGGGGCCGGCTGGTCGCCAACGCGCAGGGCGCCAAACTGCCGATCGACCTGGTCACCGACGGCGTGCTGACCCGCTCGGTGCGCGACACCGCCGCCTTCTTCGCCGCCGCCGAACGGCACCGCCGCAACCCGAAGCTCCCACGGCTCGGCCTGGTCGAGGGCCCGGGGGAGCAGCGGCTGCGGATCGGCCTCGTGGTGGACTCGCCGGTCGCCAAGACCGACGAGCCGACCCGCCGGGTGGTCGAGGAGACCGCCGCCCGCCTGGAGGCCATGGGCCACTGGGTCGAGCCGACCGCCCTGCCGTTCGGCGAGGAGTTCGCCCGCGACTTCGTCACCTACTGGGGCTACATCGCCTGGGCGATCGCCTTCACCGGCCGGGTGCTGATCGACCCCAGCTTCCGGGCCGACCGGCTCGACGGCCTGACCACCGGGCTGCGCCGCCGGTTCCAGGCGGAGTTCCCGCAGACCCCCGGCGTGCTGCGGAGGCTGCGCCGCGCCGAGGGCGTGTACCGGCGGATCTTCCGCAACCACGATGTGATCCTCTCCCCGGTGCTCGCCCACGCCGCCCCGCCGATCGGATACCTCAGCCCGAACGTGGACTTCGACGAGCTGATGGACCGGCTGATGCGCTACGCGGCCTTCACCCCCGTCAACAACGTGACCGGCGGGCCGGGCATCGCGCTGCCGGCCGGCTCGGCCCCCGGCGGCCTGCCGGTCGGGGTGCACCTGTCGGCGGCGCACGGGCAGGAACGGCTGCTGCTGGAACTGGCCTTCGCCCTGGAGGCGGACCGGCCCTGGCGGCGGATCGACGACTGACCGCCCGCGCGCCGGTGCCCGCGCCCCGGCCGGTGCGCAGGGCGTAGGTGCTCCGGGCGTTGGTGCTCAGGGCGTGGGTGCGGCCACCGACCGTGCCGCGCGCACCTCGTGGTGCAGCCGGGACAGCGCGCAGTCCGGTGCGAGCGCGTCCGGGTCCGCCTCCGGCAGCGTCCGGCCGGTGCGCAGCGCCTCCGCGAGGTCGGCCAGCTCCCCGGCCACCGCGCCGACTTCGGCCGCCGTCGGGACGGGCGCGCCGTGCTCGACCCGCACCCGGGTGGCGGTGGTGGCGTCCACGATCCGCTCGACCGCGATCACCAGCGGCCACCAGGCCTGCGCCCGGGTGCCGAGCGGCGGCGGCTCGGTGAGCGCCCGCTGGAACTCGCTGCGCACGGCCGACAGGTCCCGGTAGAGCCGCCGCCGGTACCGGGCCCGGGCCGGCTCGTCCCGGCCGGGGCCGGTGGTGAACGCCAGCGACACGTACGAGGCGGTGTCCTGGACGGCGTCGGCGAGCCGGTCGCCGATCCTGGTGTGCCAGGACTCCGGCCACAGCAGGTAGCCCACCAGCAGCGAGATGCCGCAGCCGATCAGCGAGTCGTAGAGCCGGGGCAGCACCAGGTGGAAGCCCTGGTGGTTGAGCAGGTCGGAGAGCAGCAGGATCACCGGGGTGATCGCCGCGGTCTGGAAGGCGTACCCCTTGGCGGACAGCGCGGGGATCAGCGTCGCCAGCGCCGCCATCACCGGCACGTCCCACCAGCCGTGCGGCACCTCGGCGAGCACCGGAGCGGCGACCAGCAGCCCGGCCGCCGTGCCGAGCGCGCGCAGCACGGCACGGGAGAACACCGAGCCGAAGTCCGGCTTCATCACGAAGGTCACGGTCAGCGCCACCCAGTACGAGCGGGGCACCGCGATCACCGAGACCAGCACCTGCGCCAGGCCGACGCACAGGGCGAGCCGCAGCCCGTACCGCCAGGACGCGCCGGACAGCAGCAGCGCCCGCGCCGCCCGCCGCGCCCGGACCTCCAGGCCGGCCGGGCGGCCCAGCCGGTCGTCGGCGGCGTACGGGTCCGGCGCGGCCTCGTGCACCACGGTGGCGGCGTGCCCGAGGGCCTCGGCCAGCGCGCGGGTGGAGGGGCCGGCGGGCGGGGGCAGCTCGGGGGCCGGGGCCGGATCGGTGCGGCCCTGCTCGACGGCGTCGGCCAGGGCGCGGACGGCGGCCGGGTAGGCGGCGGGCAGCGGACCGGACCCGGGCGGGCGCAGTTGCGCGGCGGCGGCCCCCTCGACCACCGGGATCAGCGCGTTGAGCTGGGCGAGCAGCCGCACCAGGGTCGGCGAACGGCCGTGCCGCCGGGCCCGCCGGGCGAGCAGTAGGTCGTAGGCGTGGTTGAGCGACTGGGTCAGTTCGCGGCGCCGGGCGTCGTACCCGGGCGTGCCGGTGACCTCCAGCAGGTCGGCGGCGGTCCGGTAGGTTCCGGCGACGACCGCGCGTTCGGGCACCCCGACGCGCAACGGCCAGGCGAGCAGGGCCAGGACGAGCACCAGCAGGCCGCCGAGCAGCAGGAGTCCGGGCGGCAGCCACCAGGGGGAGGGCAGCGGCAGGCCGGCCCCGACCACCGCGTTGAGCAGCAGGAGCAGCCCGGAGACGGAGGCGACCGCGCCGATCGAGGAGATCATGCCGGAGACCAGCGCGATGAGGGTCAGCACGGCGACGGCCGTCCAGCCGGTGCCGTACGCCAGGGTGCCGAGCAGCACTCCGAGCGCGCCGAACAACTGCGGGACGGCGATGTTGAACACCCGCATCCGGTAGGCGTCGGCGGTGTCCCCGATGACGGCGGACAGCGCGCCCATCGACACCAGCGCGCCGTAGGCGGGCCGCCCGGTGGCGGTGCCGACCGCGAGCGGGGCGGCGAGCGCGACCGAGGCGCGGGCAACGGCCGCCCAGGGGATCGGCGCGGACCGGGGCCGCAGGCTCTCGGTCAGCCAACTGGGCGGGGCGAGTCGGGCGGCTCCTGGGTGCGGCACGCTCCCAACCTACGGCGCACGGGCGTCGGCGGCCCGGGTAACACGCGGCGCGAGGGCGGGTCCGGTACGTGGTCTCGTACGTGGTCTCGCACGGGACCCGTGGCGGGCCCGGGTTAACGGTTCGTGGGGCTGGTGAGGTTCAGCTCCGGCGCTTATGTCAAATTCCGAAACATACCCCGGCTTATGTCCGTCTCCGAAACATAAAGCGAACCGAGAGAGGCGTCGTGAACAGCGGAGATTTCCCAATCGGTAACCAACCGGAAAGGGTTGACACCCTTAGTTGGTCTAGTCCAATGTGTGGAGGGCGTGGTTCGGCCGGGCCTGAGGCGAGGTGAGAGGCCTTGCGGAGCAGGCGAGTTGGCCTCCTGGCGTGGCGCGGAGGCGCGGTCGGGGGCCGGGCCGAGAAGGAGCGTATGCGGACCGCGTCCGGTCCGAGGGGGGAATTCCCGACCCGGCCGGCAGTCGGTCGAGCTGCCCGCCGTGCCCGTACCGCCCGCCGAATCAAGCGCTGCGTCGACTACGAACCATGGAGTGACTGCCCATGCCGAGCCCTGACGGACAGGCCGAGGAGTATCTGTTCCGAGCCGCCTCGGAGCGCCCCTACTTCAGCGCGGACACCGAGAGCTACCTGGCCCGCACCGCGCTGCGCGAGATCCGCAAGAAGCACCCGCTGCGCGTGCTCTCCGAGCAGGACTACGCGTTCTGGCAGACCTACGGGTACGTCGTGGTCGAGCAGGCCATCCCGGCCGGGGCCGCGCGGCGGCTGCTCGACTTCGCCTGGGAGTTCCAGGGCCTCTCGCCCGACCGTCCCGAGGAGTGGTACCGCGAGCGCGAGTACCGCGACGAACTCGACCGGCACCTGCACATCTACGGCTTCGTCGAGGCGTACCACCACCAACTCATCTGGGACAGCCGCCAGTCGCAGCGCGTCTACGACGCCTTCGTGGACGTGTGGGACTGCGAGGAGCTCTGGGTCACCCTCGACCGGCTCAACCTCAACCCGCCGAACGTCCGCAACCGCGACCGCGCGCTGATCGAGGCCACCGACCGCGGCTTCGACATCGAACTGCACTGGGACGTCGACACCACCCGGGGCGTGCTGCCGCAGCGCGTCCAGGGCATCATCGCGCTCGACGACACCGCCCCCGACCACGGCGGATTCCAGTGCGACCCGGAGCTGTTCCGCCGCTTCAACGAGTGGCAGGCCGCCCAGCCGGCCGACCGCGACCCGATCCGCCCGGACGTCGACCGCGACGAGTTCCCGGTCGTCCGACCCGCGTTGAAGGCCGGCGACCTGCTGATCTGGAACGGCCTGCTCGCCCACGGCGTCGAGCGCAACACCTCCGAGAACGGCGTGCGCGCGGTGCAGTACCTGTCGATGATGCCCGCGCTGGAGGAGGCCGACCGGCTGCGCCGCTCCCGCGTCGAATCCTGGCGCACGCTTCGCACGCCCGACTGGAACCGCACCCTGGTCGGCGACGCCACCCGGCCCGAGGCACTGCGCTACGGAACCGCCGAACTCAACGAGCTGGGCGAGAAGTTGCTCGGCCTGCGGTCCTGGACCGGCCGGGACTTCGGAGCCCAGGACGTCGACGAGCGGGACGCCGACGGGCAGGACGCCCGTGGGCAGGACACCGACGGGCAGGACGCCCGTGGGCAGGACGCCGACGGGCGGGACAGGGACGACCGGCACGCCACGGGGGAGCGGGAATGCGCGACATCTGCCTGACCCTGCCCACCAACCGCGAGTGCGCCGACACCATCACCACTGTCGGCGCCGAAGCCGCCTACGCCGTACAGCGGTTCGGCGTCCGGGTGCACCTGCTGGTGCTGGACTCCGCCGACCCCGCGACCCGCGCCCGGCACGCCGCGGCCGCCGCCGCCCTGCCCGCCGTCGACGGCCTGGTCGTCCACCACCTCGACGAGGACGCCCAACGCGCCTTCCTGTACGAGGTGATCGACCGCTCCGGCGTCCCGGGCCCCGACAAGCTGCTCGACCTGATGCTGCCCGACGCCGTCTCCTACGGCGCCTGCACCAACCGGGCGTTCCTGATCGCCGCCGCACTCGGCTGCGCCTCGGTGCACCGCCGCGACTCCGACAGCCGCTACCAGTGGCACGACGGCGCACCGGTGTTCCCCATCGAGCACGAACTGGCCACGCTCGGACGCAAAGCCGCCGACGCGGTCGACGCCGTCACCGAGAACACCCTCGACCCGGCGCACGCGGACAAGCCCGTGGCCCTGGCCGGAGGCTCCTTCGTCGGCGAACTCTCCGTCGACATCGGCGAGATCCTGGCACTCGACCCCGAGGTCTACCACGACGTGGTCGCGCTCTGGGCCCCGACCGGCGCGACCGAGCACGAGAAGCTCGAACTCGTCGCCACGTCCTTCACCGGCGCCGGCGGCGCCCCGTTCACCGCCGACCGCGCGGTGCTCGACCTGCCCGACATCTGGCACATCGACATGTGCAACATCGGCCTCGACCACCGGGTGTACGAGCGCGTCCCGCTGCCGCCCGCCACCGACACCATCGGCAGCGACTACTTCCTGCACCACCTGGTGCACGACGCCACCCTGCCCGGCGTCACCCACAACCGCCACATCGTCAACTACTACACGCCGGAACGGCGCACCGGACCGGGCTTCACCGCCTACCAGCTGCGCTACGCCAAGTTCCTGCTCTCCATGCTCTACCTCCACCCGGTCTACGCCGAGACGGAGGCCGCAGGCGGCGCCCTGCTGGACGAGCAGCACCACCTGCGCCCCGAGGTGATCGCCGACTCCGCCCGCCGCAGCGCCGTGACGGACCGCGCGGAGAACCACCGCAGGCTGGCCGAACTGGACCGCTGCTACCGGCGACTGGGCGGGAAGTACGCCGAGTTCGCCGACCACCTGGCGCCCCGGCGGGCGCGCCTGCTCGACGAAGCGCAGGCGGACATCGAGGACTTCGCCCTGCTGATCGACGCGTGGGGCCCGCTGGTGCGGGCGAGCAAGGCCACTCCCGTCGACCGGCTGCCGCGATAGCCGGAAGACCGGGAGCACACCGTGATACGCCAGAACACCAGCCACATCCCGAACCAGGCGACGGGCCGCACGGCCGGCCGGACGACGGGCCGCACGACGGGTCGGACCGCGAACCAGGCCGCCGGTCAGGCCGCGAGCCGCACGACCGGCCCGACGCCCACCCACCGCGCCCCGACCATGACCGCGATCCACACCGAGGCACCCCGACCCGACGCGCACGACCACTCCGCGCTGCGCGCCGCGCTCGCCGCCGCCACCGACGACCGGATCATCTACGACCTCGACGGCATCGGCCGGCAGTACGCCGCCCTGCGCGCCGAACTGCCCGGCGTCGCCGTACGGTTCGCGATGAAGGCCTGCCCGGTGGACGGAGTGCTCGCACACCTCGCCGCACTCGGCTCCGGCTTCGACGCGGCCGGCCCGCAGGAGATCGCCCAGGCGCTGCGTACCGGCGTCGCCCCCGAGTCGATCCACTACGGCAACACCATCAAGTCCGACCACAACATCGCCGAGGCCTACCGGCAGGGCGTGCGCGACTTCGCCACCGACAGCCTGGAGGACGTCACCGCGATCGCCGAACACGCCCCCGGATCACGGGTGTTCTGCCGGATCGCGACCACCGGCGACGGCGCCCTGTGGGGCCTGAGCCACAAGTTCGGCTGCTCGCCCGAGGACGCCCTGCGGGTGCTCGGCGAAGCCCGCACCGCCGGGCTGGTGCCGTCCGGCCTGTCGGTGCACGTCGGCTCGCAGCAGATGACCGCCGAAGCCTGGAGCGCCGCGATGGACTCGCTGGCCGCCGTGCTGGAGGCGCTCAACTGGCGCGGCATCACCCCCGAACGGATCAACCTCGGCGGCGGCCTGCCCGCGCTCGGCGTCCTCGACCGGCACGGCCGGCCGCTCGACCCGCCGCTGGACAAGATGTTCGCGGTGATCCGCGAGGGCATGGACCGGCTGCGCGCCGTGAACTCCGGCCCGTTGGAGTTCCTGGTCGAGCCCGGCCGCCACCTGGTCGCCGACCACGGCGCCATCCGCGCGCACGTCGCCCGGCTCACCTCCCGCCACCGCCTCGACGGCACCCGGGAGGACTGGCTCTACCTCAGCGCCGGCAAGTTCAACGGCCTGTACGAGATGGACCAGTTGCAGTACCGGCTGGAGTTCCCCACCCACCCCGGCGGCCAGTTCGTCAACGCCGTGGTGGCCGGCCCGACCTGCGACAGCGACGACGCGTACGCGCAGGAGGACGGCCTGGTGCGCGTTCCGGCCGCGATCGGCTCCGGCGACCCGGTCTGGATCCACTCCTGCGGCGCGTACGCCACCGCCTACGCGACCCGCGGGTTCAACGGCTTCGCGCCGCTGCCCGACACCTGCATCGGCGGGAACGGCGGAGACGGCGGGAGCGGCAGAGACGGTGGGAGCAGCGGCGACGGCGGGACCGGTGGGAACGGCGGCGGGCCGGGTCCCGACGGAGGCACCGCATGACCGGGCACGGTACGACTGCCGACCGTACGACTGCCGCCGACACGACCGCCGACCGTACGAGCGTCGCCGCCCGTGCGGCGGGCGCCCGGATCCGGCTGTTCAGGGAGGAGGACTGGGACGGCGTGGTCGCGCTGGAGGAGCGCGCGTACGCCGCCGGCGGCCTGTCCGAGGGCCGAGCCGCACTCCGGTCCCGGCAGCGCGCCTCCCCGGACACCTGCTTCGTGCTGGAGCACCGGGGCCGCGTCGGCGGCTACCTGCTCGCCCTCCCGTACCCGCTCGACCGCTGCCCGGACCTCGCTCGCGAGGAGGAGCGGGGCGTCGCGGACGGGGGTGCCGGGAACGAGGGCGCGCGCTGCGCCAACATGCACGCCCACGACGTGGTGATCGCCGAGGACCTGCGCGGCCGGGGCCTGTCCCACCTGATGCTGCGCCACCTGGAGGAGACCGCCCGGGCGACCGGCTACCGGACCATCTCCCTGGTCGCGGTGCGCGGTACGCACGTGCTGTGGACCACGCTGGGCTACCGGGCCCGGCCCGAGGTCGGGCTGCCGGAGAGCTACGGCTCCCGTGCGCTCTACATGGCGATGGCCCTGGACCCCGTCCCGTCCCGGCCGCTGCCCTCCTCCGCCGACCCGATGACCGCCGATCCGATCGCAGATGCGACCGCCGACCCGACCGCCGACCCGACCGCCGACCCGATGACCGCCGACCCGGTCACGGACCTGACCACCGGGCCACGGCCCAGAGTTGAAGTGGGCTGATACAGATGTCCCCCGTTCGCGACGACTTCCGCCGGTCCCAACTGGCCATCGGCGCACTGTTCTTCGTCCTCGGATTCCAGTACGCGACCTGGGTCTCCCGGGTGCCCGCGCTCAAGGCCCGGCTCGACCTGGGCGAGGCCCAGATCGGCCTGCTCCTGATGACCTGCGGGATCGGCGCGGCGGTGTCCTTCCCGCTGGTGGCCGTGCTGATGCGGCGGTTCGGCTCGCGTCTGCTGTCGGTGCTGTCGGCGCTCGCCCTCGGGGTGGTCCTTCTCGCGCTGTCGGTGGTGCCGAACTACCCGGTCACGCTGCTGGTGCTGTTCTTCGACGGCGTCGCGGTCGGCTGTCTGAACGTCGCGATGAACGCGCAGGGCGCCGCGCTGGAAGCCCGTTTCGAGCGGACCACGATGTCCCGGCTGCACGCGACCTTCAGCGCAGGGTCCCTGCTCGCCGCCCTGCTGGCCTCGGGCGTCAACGCCTTCACCGGCACCCTGGCGGTGCACTTCGGGCTGGCCGCCGTCCTCCTCGCGGCTCTGGTCGCCGTCGCCCGGCCGGGGTTGCTGGACGACGGCCCGCGGGAGCCCGCCGCCGAGACGGAGAAGAAGGAGCGCCGCGGCTTCGCGCTGCCGGCCGCCGCCACGCTCTGGATGGGTCTGGCGATGGTGTTCGGCACCGTCACCGAGGGCGCGATGAACGACTGGTCGGCGCTCTACCTCAAGGACGTCGTGGACGCGGGTGCCGGGCTCGCGCCGCTGGGCATCGCCGTCGTCTCGGTGATGATGGTGCTGGCCCGGATCTTCGCGGACGGCTGGCGCACCCGCTTCGGCGACGGCCTGATCGTCCGGGTCGGCAGCCTGCTGGCGGGCCTCGGCCTCGCCCTCGCCCTGCTGGTCGGCGGCGTGGTGCCCACCCTGCTCGGCTTCGCCTGCGTCGGGCTCGGTGTCGCGGCGGTGACCCCGTGCGTCTACGTCGCCGCCGCCCGCCAGGGCGCCGACGCGCTCTCGCTGGTGGCCGCCATGGGCACCACCGGCCTGCTCGCCGGCCCCGCCGTGATCGGCTTCATCGCCGGTGCCACCAGCCTGGTCTGGGGCATGGCGGCGGTCGCCGCCTCCGCCGCCGTCGTCTCGCTCTGTGCCACCCGCATCTCCTGGCCGGCCGCCACCCGGGACGCCCCCGCCGCCCCGGAACCCGTCCTCACCCCCGACGCCACCTGACCCACCCCTGCGGCCCCTCTGGCCCCTCCGGCCCCACCGCACCCCTGACCCTCGCCCGGTACCCGCGTCTCCCCGTCGCGCGGTGCCGGGCGAGTTCTTTCACGCGTCCCCCCAGTGGCTCTGACGATGCGTCAGACATAGTCGGGGATGTCGGCGCCGCCGGTGGCGATGTGGTGGGCGAGGCCGGCGCGCAGCGCGGTGAGGCGGGCGATCTCGGCGTCGAGGTCGGCGAGGCGGGCCAGCACGACGGGGGCGAAGGTGTCGGGCCCGGGAGAGGGCGAGCAGCGCTGCGGCGGGTCCTCGCCGAGCAGGTCCAGGCGGTGGACGCGGCTCGCCAGGTCGTTCACCGTCAGCCCCAGGGCGAGGAGCCGGCGGATCACCCGGACCCGGGCGACGTCCGGCGGGCCGTACTCGCGCTGGCCGGAGGCGGAGCGGGCGGGCGGTCGGAGCAGGCCGCGCTGCTCGTAGAAGCGCAGTGCCCTGGGGGTGGTGCCCGCCGCCGCTGCCGCGTCGCCGATCCGCATGCCCGCTCCTTCGCTGTAAGGCTCCGCTTCGCCGTCAGGTCTCCGCTTCGCGGTCAGAGCTCCACGATGGTCGTCCCGAAGGTGTCCCCGGTGAACAGTCCGGTCAACGCCCGGGCGGCGCGATCGATGCCCGCCACCGACGTCCTGGGCACGGTGAGTTCGCCGGTGCGCAGCCAGCCGGCGAGGCGTCCGTGCCACTCGGCCGCCACGTCGGGGTGGTCGAGCTGGGTGTAGCCGCGCAGGGTCAGGCCGAGGGTGACGACCCGGAAGGTGTCGATGACGGCCGGGGCGTCGCCGCCGCGGCCCCCCGGAGCGAGCTGCCCGTCCAGCGCGCCGACCAGGGCGAACCGGGCGCCGCGGCGGGCCGCGGCCACGGCGGCGGTCAGCTGGTCGCCGCCGACCAGGTCCAGGACGACGTCGAGCCCGTCCGGCGCGGCCTCGGCCAGCTGCTCGGCGAGCGGTCGCTCGCCCGGTACGAGCGCCGCGTCGTAGCCGAGTTCGGCGGTCAGCCGCTTCGCCTTGGCGGGCGAGCGGGTGGTGCCGATCACCCGGCCGGCGCCGAGCAGCCGGGCGAGCTGCCCGGCCACCGTGCCGACCGCGCCCGCCGCACCGGTCACCAGCACCACGTCGCCCGGGCGGAGCCCGGCGCTGCGGGTGAGCCCGCCGTAGGCGGCCGAGGCGGAGGAGAC
Organism: Kitasatospora sp. NPDC056446; assembly: GCF_042796115.1. Taxonomy (NCBI): domain Bacteria; kingdom Bacillati; phylum Actinomycetota; class Actinomycetes; order Kitasatosporales; family Streptomycetaceae; genus Kitasatospora; species Kitasatospora sp. NPDC056446. The sequence goes on from NZ_JBHTRF010000045.1 coordinate 39,371, forward strand.
CAGGGCGAGCGGGTCCGGGATGTCCGGGTCGACCGGGGTGAACTGCGCCGCGTCCGCCAGCGCGTGCTCCCGCCAGCCGTGCAGGTGGGTCACCAGGTCGCCCGGCCGCAGCGGCCCGTCCGCCGGTGCGGCCAGCACCTCGCCGAGGGCGGGCCCGAACAGCGCGTCCCCGGGGGCGATGGGCGGCAACGGCAGGCCGGATCCCGCGCCGCCGATCAGGGTGCGCAGACCGGGGAAGACCAGGAAGGCCCGGTTGCGGACGAGTACCTGCCCGGGGCCGGGCGCGGGCAGCGGTTCCCGGGTGACGGTGAAGTCCTCGGGGGCGGGCAGCCCGTCCGGTGCGGTGGTGAGCCGGACGACGAGGGTGGTGGTGGGCAGGGCCATGGCGGCGCTCCTGGGCATCGGGAACGGGGGTGGCGGGCGGTGCCGCCCGCGGGATGCCCGGACGCTAACCCCTGACGCGTGCGTCAGGGGCAAGCCGGTCGGCAGCGGGTCGTGGCCGTCCGGCGCCGTCCGACGCAGGGTAGGTTCCCAGTCGGCTGCCCGATCTTGGTCCGGCGGCCGGGAACATCCGTACGCCCGTACGCCCGTTCGGCGGTGAGCCGCACCGAGAGGGAACAGCAGCATGACCGAGCAGGCCCCCGCGCCCTTCGAGCCCGTGGACGAGGACTGGCAGACCGCGCTGGCGATCGTCGCGCACCCCGACGACATGGAGTACGGCGGCGCCGCGGCCGTCGCCCGCTGGACCTCCCAGGGCAAGAAGGTCGTCTATGTGATGGTCACCAGCGGCGAGGCCGGCATCGACTCGCTGGACCCCGCCGAGTGCGGGCCGCTGCGCGAGGCCGAGCAGCTCGCCTCCGCGCGGGTGGTCGGCGTCGACACCGTCGAGTTCCTCGGCCACCCGGACGGCGTGGTGGAGTACGGGCTGCCGCTGCGCCGGGACATCGCCCGGGCGGTGCGCCGGCACCGCCCGGACATCGTGGTCACCAGCAACTTCCGGGAGACGTACGGCGGGGTGTTCCTCAACCAGGCCGACCACGTCGCCGTCGGCCGGGCCACCCTGGACGGGGTCCGGGACGCCGGGAACCGCTGGGTGTTCCGGGAGCTGCTGGCGGAGGGCCACGAGCCCTGGAACGGCGTCCGGCAGATCTGGGCGGTGGCCTCGCCCGAGGCGAGGCACGCGGTGGACACCACCGACCACTTCGACCGCGGCGTCGCCTCGCTGGAGGAGCACAGGGCGTACCTGGCCGGCCTCGGCGGGGCGATGGCGGACGCGCGGGAGTTCCTGGAGGGCTTCGGGCGGGGCGCGGGCAGCCGGCTGGGGACGCGCTTCGCGGTGCCGTTCGAGGTGTTCCCGCTGAGCTAGGCGGGCGGTCCGTCGGTGCCCGGCTCGTCGCTGTCGGAGCCGGGCCCGCCGTCGGACCGGGTGTCGGCTCCGGGGCCGGCGCCCGTGCGGCGCCGGCGCTGGTAGCGCAGCACCTGCCGGAGCAGGAAGGCCGCGACCAGCAGCCCGAGCCCGATCGCGAACCAGAGCTGGTAGCGGACCGCGGTCCGGTAGACGGCGCCGATGTCGGACCCGGCCAGGTAGCCGAAGGTGCCCCAGACGCCCGTCCACAGCACGGCGCCGAGCAGGTTGAACGGCAGGAACCGGCGCCAGGTCATCTCGGTCGTCCCGGCGATGATGCCGTTGGCCTGGCGCAGCCCGTCCACGAAGCGGGCGACGGTGACGACCTTGCCGCCGTGCCGGGTGAAGAAGCCGTCGGCGCGTTCCATCCGGGCCGGGGTGAGCAGCACGTAGCGGCCCCAGCGGTGGACGAAGGCGCGCCCGCCGGTGCGGCCGATCAGGAAGCCGAGGGTGTTGCCGAGGGTGGCGGCGGCCAGCGCGATCAGCAGGACGGCGGCGAACCCGAGGTGTCCGGCGCCGGCGTAGACCGAGGCGAGCACCAGGACGGTCTGCCCCGGTACCGGGATGCCGCAGTTGTCGAGCAGGACGAGCAGTGCCACCGCGAGGTACCCGTAGTGGTCCAGCAGTGGGGCGAGCCCGGCGAGCGCCCCGGGCAGCGGGGGCGTGGGGGTGGACACCGCTCCTCACCACCTCGCGCGGGTCGCGCCCGGGGTGGTGGGGGTGTCGGTCAGCGGTCCGCCGGCCGGGGTTCGATGTTGCAGTCGGGGCCGGGGTAGATCAGACCCTCGTGGCCGTCCTCGAAGCGGACCACGTACGGCGGCTCGCCGCCGGCGCCGCGCACTTCGACGATCTCGCCCTTCTGATCCACCATGCCCACCGACCTGCTGTGGATGTGGAGCCGGTCACCTACCGCTGCGTGCATGGTCTGCTCCTCGGGTCGTGGTGGCGGCCTCCGCGGCCGTTCCGCTATCCACTGTGCTGCGGGGGCGGCGGGCTCGCAACGCCTCGGGCGGCCGGGGCGCGCGGGAGGTACCGGGGGAGGCCCGGGGTAGGCGCGGGCCGGTCGAGGGTCCGGTGTCAGCGGGCGGGGAGCTGTTGCGCGAGGTAGCCGCGCACCAACCGCTTGCACTCGGCGATCAGCGTGGGATCGCCGTCGGGGTCGCTGCGGAAGGCCAGTTTGAGGACGGCGTCGGCCGCTTCCAGGGCCACCCGCAGGGTCAGCGTGGTGGCCACCGGGTCGCCGGCGTGGAACAGTTCCCCGCCGAGCGCCTGGAGGCGCAGCGCGACGGCGGTGTTGTTGTCCACCCCGGCGTCCAGGAGGTGGAGGTCGTCCCGGACCCCGGTGGGGACGGCCGGGCCGGCCAGGCCGAAGTCGACCTGGCCGAAGCCGGGCACGGCGCGCTTCATCGCCACGAACTCCTCGACCGCGAGGTCGGTGAACCCGGCCGGGTCGACCGGGGCGGCGTCGGCCAGTCGGGCGTCGAGGCGCTGGAGGTACCGGTCGAGGTTGCGGCCGGCGAGCGCGGCCAGCAGGTCCTCCTTGCCGGCGAAGAACTGGTAGAGGGTGCCGATCGGCACCTGGGCGCGCTGGGCGACCTCCTTGGTGGTGAGGGCGGTCGCCCCGACCTGGTCGAGCAGTCCGGCGCAGGCGTCCAGGATCCGGCCGTACCGTTCCTGGCTGCGCTGCTGGACCGGGCGCCGGCGGACCGGCGGGGTGGTCCGGCCGGTCGCGGCATGGCGGACGGCCCCGGCGTCCGAGACCTTCGCGACGGGCCCGGCGGGCGCTTCGCGCAGTTCGCACGCCTCGACGAACCTCCCCCAGCCTTCGGCCGGGGGGACCCCGATGCTCCGCTCGCTCATGGGCTCACTCTGCCGCATCCGCTGTTCCGGCGGCGAATCAGCGTGACGGAAACGGCCCGGAGTTCCCCGTGGGACGGGAATCGACTGGTGGCCGGAGCTGAACGGCACGGTGGCGGGAAGGTGTCCACGAGTTGGCATTGGTCTTGTCGTGGACGCGAAGACCGGTTCATACTCCTGGGGCGGACTACCTTGCGTGATCACCGCGTGTCTCTTCGTGGTGATCATGTTTCAGCTGTGGTGACCGTGGCGGCTGTGACGGACGTTCCACCGCCACCGGAAGTCTGGATGATCCCGTGTGCCTCCTCGCTCGTGTCACGTCCCGTTGTTCGTCCCGCCGAACGGAAGGAGGGGGGCAGTTAGGTGACGCTGTCATTCGGAGGGCGTGAAGCCCTCGACACCGTGAACCAGCGGCAGTTCCTGGAGTCCGGGTACCTGGTCCTGCCCGGTCTGCTGCCGGAAGCACTGCGTGAACGGCTGGTCCCCGAGGCGGACCGGTGGGTCGACGAGGGCCTGCGGGCCCGGTCGATCGAGGCCTGCGTCGACCCCGTCCGGCACGGGCCGCCCCCGGTGCTGGAGCTGGAGCTGCCGGCGCACGGCGAACTCCTCACCCACCCGCCGCTGATGCGGGTGCTGACCCGCCTGCTCGGCCCGTCCTTCGTCTTCCACCACCTGCACAGCGACCGCCAGGCGCCGGGGATCCCGGGCAAGGCCTGGCACCACGACTGCGAGCCCAACGACCGGTCCGACCCGTCGCTGCTGATGGTCCACGCGCTGCACTACCTGGGCGGCCTGGACGAGACGGTCGGCAGCCTGGCCGTGCTGCCCGGGTCGCACCGCAACCCCGTCGACAAGTCCGCCTACGCCCACCACGGCACCGGTGAACTGCCCGGTGAGGCGGTCATCGACCGGTTGCCGCCCGGCTCGACCGTGCTGCTCAACTCGGCGCTGTTCCACACCCGCAGACCGGCGCCGGACGGGCCGGGCCGGCCCCGGTACTTCATCGACGCCTCCTACTGCCAGGTGGGGGCGCGCTGGCGCCCGGTGAAGCCGCACTGGCGGCAGATGCTGGCCCGTGCCCGCGAACTGGACCTGGCCGACGGCCAATGGCCGGAGCTGTTCGCGGAACGGCACTTCACCGAGTACACCGGAACAGCGGGAACTGCAGGAACAGCCTGAGGAGCACTGCCGTGGAGATCGTCACCGCCGTCGCCTACGCCGAGGTCCACGACGCCTACCTGCGGGACCACCCGATCGATCGGGCCCACGAGGCGAACAGCAACATGTACGGCGAGCAGAACCTGGAACGCGCCGACGGGATCCCCGGCGGCTGGTGGCGGGTCCGGCTGTCCCGGGCGGACGTCCTGGGCATCATGCTGCCCTGGCACCTCAGCGAGGGCGGCGAGCTCGAACTGGTGCCGCGCTCAGGGCTGACGGTGGGCGAGGCGGCCGACCGGATCCGCGCCGCGGGAGCCGCCTGGACGGCCGCCAACCCGGTCTGCGCGGCGAAGCTGCGGCTGCTGCGGTCGGCACCGTTCACGCCCGTCTACCTCAGCACCGCCCCGGTCGACCACTCCGACTACGGGGACCTGTCGGTCCGGGCCGGCCTGATCCACATCGACGGCCTGCACCGCATGCTGGCCTGGGAGTTGGCCGGCAGACTGCCCGGACGGGCGGCGCTGGACGGGTACCTGGCGGGTGATCCGGAGGCGGCGGCCACTCCCGCCCGGCGGGCCGGGTCCGCCGGGTCGGCCAGGCGTGGCGGGCCCGCCCGGGTGGGTGGGGCGCGCCGTACGGGGGGAGGGTCGGCGTGACCTCGGCGACGCAGCACGTCCGGTCCACGCCGTCCGCCTGTTCCGCCCGCACCCTGCCGGACCTCCTCGCCCGCCTCGCCCGGACGTACCCGGACCGGCCCGCGCTGAGCGACGGCGTGCGCGGCGTCGACTACCGCACGCTGGGCGCGGCGGCGGACCGGATCGCCGCCCGGCTGGCCGCCTCCGGCACCGGTCGGGGGGACCGGGTCGCCCTGGTCGGGCCCCGGGACGCCCGGATGCTGGTGCTGCTGCACGGTGTGCTCCGCTCGGGCGCGGCGGCGGTGCTGGCCGACCCGGACTGGACGGCGGCCGACCTCGCCCGGCGGCTGGCGGCCGTCCGGGTCGCGCGGGTGCTCGCGACCGAGGGCGGGCTCGGCGGGGAGGTGGTGGAGACCGTGCCGCCGCAGCCACGGGCGCGGCCGGGCCTGCGGGGCGCGGCGGAGCCGCCCGTGCCGCCGGAGTTACCGGAGTCACCCGAGTTACCGGAGTCATCCGAGTTACCGGAGCTTTCCGTGGCGCCGGAGCCGCCCGCGGCGCCGGGGCCCTCGGGCCGGTCGGGGCCTCGGGTGGAGGTGCGGGGCGAGGACCTCGCCTACCTCTCCTTCACCTCCGGGTCGAGCGGCGAGCCCAAGGCGGTCGCCGTCACCCACGCCAACGCCGTGCACTACGCGCGGGCGCTGGCCGGACGGCTCGACCTCACCGAGGCCGACGCGCCGTGCACCGCGCACGTCACCACACTGGCCGCCGACCTCGGCCACACCGCCTGGCTGCTCGCCCTCGCCACCGGCGGCGCGGTGCACGTCGTCCCGGACCGCGAGGTACGCGACCCGGAGGCCTTCTGGGCCTCGCTCCGCCAGGCCGGGGTGAACACGCTGAAGACCACCCCCTCGCACCTGACCGCGCTGCTGGAAGGCCGCCCGGCCGGAACCCCGCCGCTGCGCACCCTGCTGCTCGGCGGCGAGCCGCTGCCCCGTCCGCTGGCCGTCGCCCTGCTCGACGGCGGCGTCACCGCCCGGCTGGCCAACCACTACGGGCCCACCGAGACCACCGTCGGCGCCACCTGCCTGCTCGCCGCCGACACCCGCCGACTGCCCGCCGAGGAGCCGACCGTACCGATCGGCACCGCGATCGGCGAGGTCCTGCTCACCGTGGTGGACGGCGCCGGGCGGGCGGTGCCGGACGGCACGGTGGGGGAACTGCTCATCGGCGGACGCGGCGTCACCGCCGGGTACTTCGGCCGCCCGGACGAGACGGCCCGGGGCTTCGTCCGGCGGGACGGGCAGCCGATGTACCGGACCGGCGACCTGTGCCGCCGCCGGGCGGACGGCGACCTGGTGTTCCTGGGCCGGGTGGACCGCCAGGTGAAGGTGCGCGGCTACCGGGTGGACCTCGCCGAGGTCGAGCGGGCCATGGACGGGTACCCGGGCGTCGCCCGCTCGGCGGTGCTGCTGCGGGAGACCGCCGTCGGCAGCCAACTGCTGGGCGCGGTACGGCTGTCGGGCGCTCCCGGCGCTCCCGGGCGCCCGGGCGGGCCCGGCGGCCCGGACGGTGCCGAGGTCGTGGCGGGTCTCGACGCGTACCTGCGGGACCGGCTGCCGGGCTACTCCGTACCGCAACCGGTCCTGGTGCTGCCGGACTTCCCGGTCGGCCCGAACGGCAAGCTCGACCGGCGGCGACTGGGCGAGCTGGTGGCCGAGTCGGTCGGGGCCCGCGCGGAGTCCTCGGACGCGGGCGCCGCCGTCGGCCTGGCCGGGGAGATCGCCCGGTTCTGGGCGGGCGCGCTCGGGCTGCCGGCGGTCGGGCCCCGGGCCGACGTGCTGGGCCTCGGCGGGGACTCCATCCTCGCCATGCGCACCATCGCCTTCCTGCGGCGCTCGGGCCGACGGGTCGCCTACGAGGACTTCTACCGGCACCCGACGGCGGAGGGCCTGGCGGCCGTCGCCGCCACCGTCGCCGTCGCGGGCCCGGCCGGTCCGTCGCTCCCGGCGCCGCGCGACGGCTCGGACACCGGCTCCGGCAGTGGCTCGGGCAGTGGCTCGGGCAACGGCTCCGGCAACGGCTCGGACACCGGCCGACTCGCCCCGGCCCAGCGCTGGTTGTACCGGCAGCGGTCCCTCGGCGACCTGCGGCACTGGAACCAGTCCGTCCTGCTGCGCTGCCGGACGGCCGTGGACCCGGCGGCGCTCTCGGCGGCCGTCGCGGCCGTCCTGGAACGCCACCAGGCGCTGCGCCGACCGGTCTCCCCGGGCGGCAGCGGCGCACCCCTGCCGGTGGCGGGCCTCGACCCGGTCTCGTTCTCCCGGATCCCGCGCGCGGCCGGGCCGATCGCCGACACGGTGGCCGGGGTCTGCACCGAACTCCACCGCAGCCTCGACCCGTTGGCCGGCCGGCTGCTGCGCGTCCACCTGTTCTCCGGCCCGGCCGGGACCGACGACCGGCTCGCCCTGATCGCGCACCACCTGGTGGTCGACGGGCTGTCCTGGCGGATCCTGCTGGACGACCTGGCGCACGCGTACCGGGCGGTGCTCGACCGGAAGCCGGCCGACCTGCCGCCGACGGCGGACTTCTACGCCTGGGCGGCGGCCGGACCGGCGGCGCCCGCCGCTCCCGGGGCGCCCGGGCCCGCCCCCGGGGCCGTCGCGGGGCCCGTCGTCGAACCCGTCAGGGGTGCGGGGCCCGTCGTGGGTGCGGAACCCGTCACTGTCGAGGAGCCCGTCGCGCTCAGCTGGGCGCTCGACGCGGAGGCCACCGCCCGGCTGGTCGCCCGGCACGGCGGCGGGGCCGGTCTGGAGGCCCTCCTGCTCGCCGCCTTCGCCGGGGCCGTCACCGACTGGGACGGCACCCCCGGGCTCGCGGTGGAAGTCGAGACCCACGGCCGGGACACCGGCGGCGACCCGGGCGAATTCCTGGACACCGTCGGCTGGTTCACCGCCGTCAAGCACGTCGCACTGACGGCCGGAGCGGGCCCGGAGGCGGTGGCGCGGCGCCTGCGCGAGGCACCCGTCCGGCCGATGGACGGGCCGGGTGAGCGGCCCGGCGCCGGGTTCAACTTCCTCGGTACCTTCCGGCTGCCGGAGGACTCCGGGCTGGACTGGACGGTCGCCGAGGAGCAGGCCGGGGTGGCCCGCTGCGCCGGTGGCGACCCGCTGTACCGCCTGCGGCTCACCGCGCGCATCGTGGAGCAGCGGCTGGTCGCCGACCTGGTGTACGGGTGGCCCGGGCTGCCGCACCACGCCGCCGACCGGATCACCGCCGCGTTCGCCGAGGTGGTGGCGTCGGAGGCAGGGGTGTCAGAGGTGGCGGTGGCCGGGACGGGAGCGGCCACGACGGCCGTACGGCCCGTCCGCGTCCCGCTGTCCACCTCCGGTCAACTGCTGCACCCCGGTGCCCCGCCGACCGGCCGGCCGCCGGAGCGCGCACCCGCCCGGGCCGGAGGGCACGCACCGGCCCCGGAGCCTGCCCGCGAGCCCGCCCGGCTGTCCGTCCGGGAGCCCGCCCGGGTGCTGCTCACCGGCGCCACCGGCTACCTCGGACGGCACCTGCTGGACGCCTTCGTCCGGCGCGGCGCCGACGTCACCTGCCTGGTGCGGGCCTCGGACGACGCCGGGGCGCTCGGCCGGCTGGGGACCGGTCCGGCCTTCGGGGCCGAAGCGGTCCACGCCGTCGCCGGGGACATCGGCCGGGACGGTCTCGGGCTCTCCCCGGCCGGGCTGGAACGGGCCCGGGGCGCGGGGATCGTCGTGCACGCGGCGGCGGACGTCCGGCTGGTGGCCTCGCCCGACGAACTGGAGCTCACCAACCACACGGCGGTGCGCGGGCTGCTCGGCTGGGTCGGGGAGCACGCCCCGACCGCCCGCGTCCACCACGTCTCGACGCTCGCCGTCTCGGGCGGCGTGGACGGCCCGACGCGCCGCTTCAGCGAGGCGGACCTGGGGATCGGCCAGTACTTCCGCACCCCGTACGAGCGGACCAAGTTCCGGGCGGAGCAGGCCGTCCGGGCCTGGGCCGCCACCGGGCACGCCGCCTACCTGCACCGCAGCGGCCACATCGCGGCGCACAGCCGGACCGGCGCGTTCCAGGCGAACGCCGGCGACAACCGGATCTACCAGCTGGTCCGCGGCTACCTGCTGGCCGGGGCGGCACCGAGCCGGCCGGACACCGCCTTCGCGTTCTCGCACGTGGACACGGTGGCGGCCGGGATCGCCGCGATCGCCCTCGACCCGTACGCCGCGCCCGGCGCGTACCACGTCGAATCGCCGTACCAGGTCCCGCACGATGAGCTGGTGGGCTGGCTCGCCGGGCTCGGCCATCCGGTGCGGCTGACCGACGACGAGGGCTTCGCGGCCGCCATCGCCGCCGCCGAGCGGCGGCACCCGACGGCCGCCCGGGTGGCCGCCGCCTGGGCGCAGCAGGAGGAGCGCAACGTCCGGGTGGACAGCGCGTACACCACGGCCGTGCTCGACCGGCTGGGCGTGCGCTTCGCCGCCCCGACCCCGCAGTGGTGGTCGGCCGCGCTCTCCTGGGCCGCCGAGGCCGGCTACCTGCCGCCCGCCGGCCCGCCCCCGAGCAGCTCCGCCGACCAGAACCCCCGTACCCCCGAAGGCCAGACCCCCCGTACCGCCCAAGGCCAGAACCCCCGTACCCCCCAAGGCAGGACCCACTCGTGAAGGCAGGTTCCGTGTCCCAGCTCTCCCCGGCGCTCAAGCAGGCCACCCCGGTCGTCGCCGTGCGCGGCGAAGGCCTCCACCTCTACGACGCCGACGGGCGCCGGTACCTCGACTTCACCTCCGGGGTGGGGGTGACCAGCACCGGCCACTGTCATCCACGGGTGGTCGAGGCCGTCCGCGAACAGGCGGGCCGGCTGATCCACGGCCAGTACACCACCGTGCTGCACGACCCGTTGCTCACCCTGACCGAACGGCTCGGCGAGGTGCTCCCGCCCGGCCTGGACTCGCTGTTCTACGCGACCGCCGGCACCGAGGCGGTCGAGGCGGCGCTGCGGCTCGCCCGGCACGCCACCGGGCGGCAGAACGTGATCGTCTTCGAGGGCTCCTTCCACGGCCGCACGATGGGCGCGGCCTCGCTCACCACGGCCGGCACCCGGTTCCGGGCGGGCATCGGGCCGCTGATGCCGGGGGTCGCGGTGGCGCCCTTCCCGGCCGCCTTCCGGCTGCGCCGCTCGCTCGGGCTGTCCGAGGAGGAGGCGGTGGCGTACGCGCTGCGCGGCCTGGACGAGGTGCTCGCCACCGCGTCCGCGCCCGCCGAGACGGCGGCGATGTTCGTCGAGCCGGTGCTCGGTGAGGGCGGCTACGTCCCGGCGCCGCCCGGCTTCCTCGCCGGGTTGCGCGAGCGCGCCGACCGGCACGGCATCCTGCTGGTGGTGGACGAGGTGCAGACCGGCTTCGGCCGCACCGGCCGGTTCTGGGCCCACGAGTACGAACAGGGGGTGCGGCCGGACGTCCTGATCACCGCCAAGGGCCTGGCCAGCGGCTTCCCGCTGTCCGCGATCGCCGCGCCCGCCGAGCTGATGGGCCGTGCCTGGCCCGGTTCGCAGGGCGGCACGTACGGGGGGAATCCGGTGGCCTGCGCCGCCGCCCTCGCCACCCTGGACGTGCTGCGCGACGAGCGGCTGGTGGAGAACGCGGCCGAGCAGGGCGCCCGGCTGCTGGTCGGTCTGCGGACGGTCGCCGCCGAGGCGCCCGGGATCGGCGACGTCCGAGGGCTCGGGCTGATGGCCGCGAGCGAGTTCTGCCACCCGGACGGCTCGCCGGACCCGGAGGCGGCCCGGCGTGTCCAGCAGGCGGCGGCCGAGCACGGTCTGCTGCTGTTGCTCTGCGGGGTCCACCTCAACGTGGTCCGGATGATCCCCGCGCTGGTGGTCACGGCCGGACAGATCGACGAGGCGCTGGAACTCTGGACGAAGGCCGTCGCGGCCGGAAGCCGGTAGGGAGGAGAGACCCATGGACGCGGTGACGGAAATCGGCTGGAGCAGCCTGGAGTTGGAGGCCCGACGGGAGCTCTGGTCGCTCCCGCTGGGGGAGGTGGAGCGGCGGCTGCTGTGGGCCGACGCGCGGGCCGGGCGATGGGGGGCGGCCGAGCCGGTGCGGGCCCGGGTGCGGGACTTCGTGCGGGATGCCGTCGCCTCGGTCGGCATCACGCATGTGAGCGGCCTGGTGGACGTGGAGCACCCGGAGGACCAGATCACCGAGGTGCTCTCCTTCCTGCTGGGGGACTACGGCCGGATCGTCCCGCAGAACGGGCGCGGCGACCTCACCTCGGTGCTGTGCGACCAGGACGGCGACGGCAACACCGAACTCGGGTTCCACTGCGACACCTGCGACCTGCTGATCCTGCTCTGCCTCCGGCCGGCCTTCGACGGCGGCGGGCTGACCAAGCTGGCGAGCGCCCGGCACGTCCACGACCTGATCGGCCGGGAGCGGCCGGACGCGCTGGCGACGCTCTGCGAGGAGTGGACCTTCGAGCGCAGCGGCCGGGCGGGCCCGCAGGTGGTGGTCACCCCGATCCTCTACCACCAGAAGGAGGGCACGGTCGGCTGCTACTACCAGACCCGCACCGTCCGCTCCTCCCCGGACCGGGGCGGCCCCGAACTGACGGACCGTCAGTGGGAGGCGCTGGGCGTGCTGGACGAGGTGCTGTACCGGCCGGAGATCGCCTTCGGCCTGCCGATGGAGGCCGGCGACCTGCTGATCATCCGCAACAGCCGGGTGCTGCACGGGCGTTCGCCGTTCATCGACGAGCCCGGACCGTACTCCCGGCGGATGCTGCGGATCTGGCTGAACGAGGGTGAGACATGGGCGCGTTGACCGCACCGCACGGACGGGTGGCGATCGTCACCGGCGGGGGCAGCGGCCTCGGCCGGGCCTCGGCACTGGCCCTGCTGGACGCAGGCTGGACCGTCGTCGTCGCCGGACGGCGCAAGGACGCCCTGGAGGAGACCGCCGTCCTCGCCGGGGAGGCGGCCTCCCGGGTGCTGGCCGTCCCGACCGACATCCGGAGCCCGGCGGACGTCGCCCGGCTCTTCGACACCGTCCGCGACGAACACGGCCGACTGGACCTGCTGTTCAACAACGCGGGCGCCGCCGCCCCGCGCCGGCCGATCACCGAGACCCCGTTCGAGGACTGGAACCGGGTGCTCGACACCATCGTCACCGGCGGCTTCCTCTGCGCCCGCGAGGCCTTCCGAGTGATGAGCACCCAGACCCCGCAGGGCGGGCGGATCATCAACAACGGCGCGCCCTCGGCGTACGTGCCGCGCCCCAACTCCATCGCGTACACGGCCGCCAAGCACGCCGTGCTCGGCCTGACCAAGGTGCTCGCCCTGGACGGCCGCCCGTACGGCATCTCCTGCGGACAGATCGACGTCGGCAACGTCGCCCCGGTCGACGGCGGCCCGCAGCCGGCCGCGATGCAGGCCGACGGGACGAGGGCGGTCGAGGCGACCATCCCGGTGGAGCGCTTCACCGAGGCGCTGGTGCTGATGGCCTCCCAGCCGGCCGACACCGTCATCCAGTCCCTGGTGGTGCTGCCCACCACCATGCCGTTCGTCGGCCGGGGGTGACGCGGTGCTGGTCAGCGCACGCTCCTTCGCGGAGTACCGGGCGATGTTCACGCTCACCGACGGCGACTTGGAGCAGCGCATCCTGGACTGCCCGGCCGGCGCGGCGAGCTTCGTCGCCGAAGCGGGCCCGCTCGGCATCGACGCCGTCGCCGTGGACCGCCAGTACGCGGACCACCGCGAGGACTTGGGCCTGCTGGTGGAGCGGGAGACGGAGTTCAAGCGCGAGCTGCTGCGGAAGGAGACGGCGGGGTACCCGTGGACCTGGTACGACGACGCGGACGACATGATCCGCCAGTGGACCGCCAACGCCCGCCTCTTCCGCGCCGACATCGCCGCCCGCCCGGACCGCTACGTCGCCGGATCGTTGCCCGAACTGCCCTTCGCCGACAATGAGTTCGACCTGGTGCTCAGCTCGCACCTGATCTTCTCGTACGGCAGCCGCTTGGACGAGCACTTTCACCGGGCGGCCCTGCTGGAGCTCGCCCGGGTGGCGCGCCGGGAAGTCCGGCTGTTCCCGCTGATGGTGTACGACACCCGGGTCAGGTACCCGGGGCTGGAGCGGCTGCGCCGGGACCTGGCCGGACTCGGCATCCCGAGCCGGGTGGAGCGGGTGGCGTACGAGTTCCAGCCGGGCGACAACGAGATGCTGGTGCTCTCCTGCGCGGGGTACCGGCCGCTGGTGCGGACCGCCCGGGGAGCCACGGAGGCCGTCGACCCGGTGCGGTGGCGCCACCGGGAGGAGGGGGCCGGGTCGTAGGCGGGAGCCGACCGGCCGGCCGGGCCCGGCGCGGAGTGGATCGGGTATGCCCATGGGGGGTATGGAGATCGGGCGATATGTCCATGGACAACTCGTCTCCGCCGCGCCACAGTTGTCCGCATGAACACGCACCAGCACCACCAGCACCATGAGTCACACGAGAACCACGGGAACCATGGGCACGCCGAGCACCACGGGCACGCCGGGCACGACGGGCACGACGGGAACGCGGACCACGGCCACCACGCCGGGCACGGCGCCCCGCAGGGGCTGACGGCCTCCGACCAGGGCTTCACCCTGGTGCCGGAGACCGTCGGCCCCGACGGCGAGTTCACCTTCCGCATCACCGGCGCCGACGGCGAGCCCGTCACCGCGTACGAGCCCCAGCACGAGGCGCTGCTGCACCTGATCGTGGTGCGCCGCGACCTCTCCGGCTACCGCCACGTCCACCCCGAGCTGGACGCCGACGGCACCTGGCGGGTGGCCACCCCCTTCGACGGGCCCGCCGCCTACCACGTGTACGCCGACTTCAAGGCCGTCGGCGCGGCCCCGCTGACCCTCGGCGTGGACGTCGCCCTCCCCGGCGGGTCCGCCGACCGCCCGCTGCCCGAGCCCGCCGCGACCGCCGACGTCGACGGCTACACCGTCACCCTGGCCGGGCAGTTGGCCGCCGGGCGGGGCGCGCCGCTGACCTTCCTGGTCGCCCGCGACGGCTCCCCGGTCACCGACCTCCAGCCCTACCTCGCGGCCTACGGCCACCTGGTCGCCCTGCGCGCCGCCGACCTCGCCTACCTGCACGTCCACCCGAACGGGGAGCCCGGCGACGGCGCCACCGCGCCCGGCCCGGACGTCACCTTCCACGCCGTCGCCCCCACCGCGGGCCCGTACCGGCTCTACCTCGACTTCAAGCACGGCGACACGGTCCACACGGCCGAGTTCACTGCCGTCGCCGTGGACTGAGCGTCAGCCGGCCGCCGGTCCGCCGGGCCCGCGGGGTGGTGTCCATCCTTCGGACAGGATCCCGGAACCCGCTGTCCGGAACGCCGTACGCACTCTAAGCTGGCCGCGCAGCTGGTTCGCCCTGTCCGCCAGGCAGGCGCGTCGCAAGAGGGAACCCGGTGGGAATCCGGGACTGCCCCGCAGCGGTGAGTGGGAACGACCGCCGTCATACGCACTGGGCCCGGGAGGGTCTGGGAAGCGACGGCCAGTAGGTGCCTGTCCTGGAGCCAGGGCGGGTGTGCCCGCGAGTCCGAAGACCTGCCACTGCCCGTGCGCGACCGTTCGCGCGCGGCCATCCGGTGATCCCGAGGGCGGGTCGGCGACCATACCTGGCGGAGTCGTGCCCGTGTGCGGGCACCCGTCCGGTTCGTCATCCCTTCGCGTCCTCCTCCCGTCGCCGGGTATGTGAGGAAACAGGCTCGCGAAGGAGAGTCCCTTGACCACGAAGTCCGCAGCGGCGGCAACCCTCGCCACCGTGCACGGCTACCCCCGCCAGGGCCGCAACCGGGAACTGAAGAAGGCGATCGAGGGCTACTGGAAGGGCGCCGTCACGGCGGAGGCCCTGCTGACTGCCGCCGCCGAACTGCGCCGGGAGAACTGGCAGCAGCTCGCCGACGCCGGGATCGAGGAGGTCCCCACCGGCGACTCCTCGCTCTACGACCACGTGCTGGACACGACGGTCGCCGTCGGCGCGATCCCGGCCCGCCACCGCGCGGCCGTCGAGGCCGACCCGCTGGACGGGTACTTCGCCATGGCGCGCGGCACGCAGGACGTCGCGCCGCTGGAGATGACGAAGTGGTTCGACACCAACTACCACTACCTGGTGCCCGAGTTGGGGCCGGATACCGAGTTCGCGGCGAACCCGGCCAAGGCGGTCGGGGAGCTGCGGGAGGCGCTCGCGCTCGGCCATGACGCCCGGCCGGTGCTGGTCGGGCCGGTCACCTACCTGCTGCTCGCCAAGCCGGCCCCGGGGGTGGCGGCCGACTTCCAGCCGATCACGCTGCTGGACCGGCTGCTGCCCGTCTACGCCCGGCTGCTCGCAGAGTTGAAGGCGGCCGGCGCCGGGTGGGTGCAGCTGGACGAGCCCGCGCTCGTCCAGGACCGCACCCCGGCCGAACTGAACGCCGCCGCCCGCGCCTACCGCGACCTGGGGGCCCTGGCCGACCGGCCGAAGCTGCTGGTCGCGAGCTACTTCGACCGGCTCGGCGAGGCCCTGCCCGTGCTGGCCAAGGCCCCGGTCGAGGGCCTGGCCCTGGACTTCACCGGCCCGGCCGCCGCCAACCTGGACGACCTCGCCGCCGTCGGCGGCCTGCCCGGCAAGCGCCTGGTGGCCGGCGTCATCGACGGCCGCAACATCTGGATCAACGACCTGGAGAAGTCGCTCGCCACCCTGGCGACCCTGCTCGGCCTCGCCGGAACCGTCGACGTCGCGCCCTCCTGCTCGCTGCTGCACGTCCCCCTGGACGCCACCGCCGAACGGGAGTTGGACCCGCAGATCGCCCGCTGGCTCGCCTTCGCCCGGCAGAAGGCCGCCGAGGCCGCGCTGCTCGCCCGCGGCCTGCGCGAAGGCACCGGCGCCATCACCGCCGAACGCGCCGCCAACCGCGCCGACCTGGCCTCCCGCGCCAACTCGCCCATCACCCGCGACCCGGCCGTGCGCGCCCGCACCGCCGCCGTCACCGCCGACGACGCCCGCCGCGCCGATCCCTACCCCGTACGCGCCGAGGCCCAGAGCGTCCGGCTCGGCCTGCCGCTGCTGCCGACCACCACGATCGGTTCCTTCCCGCAGACCACCGAACTTCGACTGGCCCGAGCCGATCTGACGGCGGGTCGGATCGACGGCGCCGCCTACCGCGAGCGGATGGCGGCCGAGGTCCGCGAGGTCGTCGCCTACCAGGAGAAGGCCGGCCTGGACGTCCTCGTCCACGGCGAACCCGAACGCAACGACATGGTCCAGTACTTCGCCGAGCAGCTCACCGGCTACCTCGCCACCCGGCACGGCTGGGTGCAGTCCTACGGCACCCGCTACGTACGCCCGCCGGTCCTCGCCGGGGACATCTCCCGCCCGCACCCGATGACCGTCGACTGGTTCGAGTACGCGCAGGGCCTCACCCGCCGCCCGGTCAAGGGCATGCTCACCGGCCCGGTCACCATGCTCGCCTGGTCCTTCGTCCGCGACGACCAGCCGCTCGCCGACACCGCCCGCCAGGTCGCCCTGGCCCTGCGCGACGAGGTCACCGACCTGGACGCCGCCGGCGCCGCCGTCGTCCAGGTCGACGAACCGGCCCTGCGCGAGACCCTCCCGCTGCGCGCCGCCGACCGCCCGGCCTACCTGGACTGGGCCACCGAGGCCTTCCGCCTGGCCACCTCCGGGGTCCGCTCCGACACCCAGATCCACACCCACATGTGCTACGCCGAGTTCGGCGCGATCATGACCGCGATCGACGAACTCGACGCGGACGTCATCTCCCTGGAGGCCACCCGCTCCCACATGGAGGTCGCCGGCGAACTCGCCCGGGCCGGCTACCCGCGCGAGGTCGGCCCCGGCGTCTGGGACATCCACTCCCCGCGCGTCCCGGACACCGACGAGGTGGTCGCCCTGCTGCGGGCCGGGCTCGCCGCGATCCCGGCCGAGCGGCTGTGGGTCAACCCCGACTGCGGCCTGAAGACCCGGGGCTGGCCGGAGACCCGGGCCTCACTGGACAGCCTGGTGGACGCCGCCCGCCGCCTGCGCGAGGAACTCGCCGGCTGACCCGCCGGGCGCGGGAGCCCAGGGGCGGGCGCGGCGCCGGTGCCGCGCCCGCCCCTGTGGCGGTGCCGAACTCCCGTACCGCCGGACGGCGGTGGAATCCTCCGAAGAGCCGAATGGGGACATGGAAAGACAGCCGCACGCACTGCTTGGCCCTGCCGCCCTGCTTGGCCCTGCCGCACCTCTTGGCCCTGCCGCCCTGCCGGGCCCTCCCTCCGTACCGGGCCTGCCCGACTGGGGCCGCTGCGCGGTGATGGGAATCCTCAACGTCACGCCCGACTCCTTCTCGGACGGCGGCGACTGGCTGGACCCGGGCCGGGCGGTCGAGCACGGACTCGCGCTGGTCGCCCGGGGCGCCGACATCGTGGACGTGGGCGGGGAGTCGACCCGCCCCGGCGCCCGCCGGGTGCCGGTCGAGGAGGAACTCGCCCGGGTCCTCCCGGTGGTGCGGGGCCTCGCCCGGCGGGGCGTCCTGGTGAGCGTCGACAGCATGCGCGCCGAGGTGGCGGAGGCGGCGGTCGACGAGGGCGCGCGGATCGTCAACGACGTCAGCGGCGGCCGGGCCGACGACCGGATGGCGAAGACGGTCGCCCGGGCCGGCGTGCCCTTCGTCGTCATGCACTGGCGGGGCCAGTCCCGGGAGATGGACGAACTGGCCGGGTACGGGGACGTCGTGGCCGAGGTGGTCGCCGAGGTCGGGCGGCAACTGGACGCCGTGGTCTCGGCCGGGGTCGACCCGTCCCGGGTGATCGTCGACCCGGGGCTCGGCTTCGCCAAGGGGCGCCGGGACGACTGGGCCCTGCTCGCCGCCCCGGACGCCTGGGCCGCGCTCGGCCGGCCGCTGCTGGTGGGTCCGTCCCGCAAGCGCTTCCTCGGCGAACTGCTGGCCGACCCCGCCACCGGCGAGCCGCGCCCGGCCCGCGAACGGGACGACGCGACCACGGCGGTGGCCGTCCTGGCGGCCGCCCAGGGCGCTTGGGCGGTACGCGTCCACGAGGTCCGGGCCACCGCCGACGCCGTACGGGTCGAGGCCGCCCTGCGGTCCGCCCGCCCGGCCCGGGCCTGACGGGCCCCGAACCACTGGCGCCGCCGGATCGCGCACCATCCACCCCAAAGAGGGGGTATGCGCAGCTCTGTCCACAAATCAATTGCCGCTAAGGCTTTTCGATGCCGGATCCGACGTTTCCGGATTTCCCTTGACGGAATTTCATGGGGCTTCATATCATCCGAATGGGTGGCGATGAGCTGCAGCGGACCGGACGGGGGTGTGGTCGAAGTCATAGTTTGCGCTGCCCGTGAATCCATGGGTTCTTGGCCGAGCGAACCGTCCCGGGGGTCGGTTCGGCATTCGAGCATGCCCTCCAGGGATTTTCCGGCCGCCGGGCGAATGCCCGGATAAATTCTCCGCGGCCGCCTCGGCAATTGCCGGATGAATTCCTTTCCCGCTGCCGCCCGGTCGTCGGCCGCGTCGCGACCACCCATGCCCACCCATGCCCACCCACCCATGCCCGCCGCGCGTGCCCGTCCGCGCGGCGGACTGTCAAGACGTCATCCAACAGGGGGAAAAGCAATGAGTCGGAAAGATCCACCCGAGTCGACCACAAACACGGAGGCAGGCGGTGTGTCGGACTCGGGGTCCTTACCGCTGACGCCGTACCAGTTGGACATGTGGGCCGCCGAGTCCCAGGCTCCGGGCAGCCCGCAGTTCGTCACCGTCGTGTCCCAGAGGTTCGCCGGCAGTATGGACCTCGAACTCCTCCGGCAGTGTGTCATGCGCGCGCTGGAGCGCCACGACACCTTCCGGCTGCGTTTCGGCGAACGCGAGGGGATCCCCTTGCAGTGGCTGGCCGACCACCCCGGAGCGGAGCCGGGGGAATCCTTCGTACGGATTCTTGACTTCTCCCGCGAAAACGACCCGGCCGCGGCCTGCCGGGCCTGGCGCGAGAATACGAAGGCCATTCCGTTCGAGGTATTCGACCGCCCGCTCTTCGAGGCGTCGGTACTCCGGGAGGGCGACAGCGTCCAGTACCTCCACATCAAGTGCCACCACCTCCTCATCGACGGCTGGGCCGTCGACCGCCTCCGCAACGAGATCCTGCGCGACTACGTCCGGCGCAGCCGTGGAGAGCAGCCCCCGGCCCTCGGGCCGGCGCCGTCCGTGCTGGCCGTGGCCCGGGAACGCGCCGCGTACTTCTCCTCTCCGGAGTACGAGAAGGACCGTGCCTTCCACCGCGCCGCCCTCTCCGGCCTGGAGCCGGCCTTCTTCCCCCGCCGCCGCCCGGCGGCGGCCGCGCAGCCGCAGCCGCAGCCGCAGGCTCCGGCGCCCGGCGAGCCCGAAGTGCCCGGCGGGCCCGAAGCGCCGGGCCGTCCCGGCTGCGGCCGGTACCCGCTCACCGTCGAGGCCCGTCTCGTCGAGCGCATCAAGAAGCAGGGCGGATCGCCGTTCGCCTTCCTGCTGGCAGTGCTCGGCGTCTACCTCGCCCGTGTCCACCGGACCGATCATGCCGTGGTCGGCGTGCCGCTGCTCAACCGCCGGACCAAGGCGGAGCTGGCGGTGGTCGGGTCGTACGCCACCACCCACGCGCTGCGGATCGACGTCCCGGACGGCAAGACCTTCGCCGACATCGTCGCCGACGTGCGGGCGGCGGTGGGGGAGCTGCAGGAGCATCAGCGCCTGCCGGCCGGTGAGGTCCTGCGGGACCTCGCCGCCGTCACCGGGACGACCGAGCGCAGGCTCTTCGACGTCACGTTCTCGTACCAGCCCCTGAAGCAGCTGGCCGAGCCGGACGGCGTCGACGTCGCGCCGGCCAGGCACTTCGCGCCGCCGCACGACCGGGAGGCGCTCGCCATCCACCTCATGGTGTTCCCCGGTGCGCAGGACCTGACCATCGATCTCAACTACGCCCTGGACGCCTTCGACGAGGACCTCCCGATCGCCTCGGTGGCCGGGCACCTCGCCGAACTCATCAGGCAGGGGATCGAGCACCCGGAACGCCCCGCCCGGGAGCTGGAGGTGCTCACCGCGGCCGAGCAGGAGGCGCTGTCGCGCCTCACCCGCGGTCCGCGGGTGCCCTACGCCGCCGAGAAGACCCTGCACGGGCTGTTCGAGGAGCGGGCCGCGCGAGTGCCCGACCGGCCCGCGGTGTACGCGGCGGACGGCAGCGTGATCGGCTACGCCGAGCTCGACGCCCGCGCCGACCGGATCGCCCGCGCCCTGCGGGCCCACGGGGTCGGCCCGGACGACCGGGTGGCCGTCCTCATGGAGCGCGGCCCCCGTCAACTGGCCGCCGTCCTCGGCGTGCTGAAGGCGGGCGGCGCCTATGTGCCGGTCGATCCCGGATACCCCGAGCAGCGGATCGCCTACATGCTGGCGGACAGCGGAGCGAAGGCGGTGCTGGTCGACCCGGACGCGGACGTCCCGGCGACGGACGCCCCCGTGCTGCGGGTCGACGACCTTCCGGACGGCCCGGACGCCCCGGACGGCCCGGACGGCCCGGGCGCCCCGCTGGAGCCGGCCGGCGACGGCCGCAGCCTCGCGTACGTCATCTACACCTCCGGCTCGACCGGGCAGCCCAAGGGCGTGATGGTCGAGCACCACTCCGTGGTGAACCGGCTCGCCTGGATGCAGCGGGCCTACCCGATCGGACCGGACGACGTCCTGCTGCAGAAGACACCCGCCTCCTTCGACGTGTCGGTGTGGGAGCTCTTCTGGTGGGGCATCGAGGGCGCCCGGGTCGCCCTCCTGCCGCCGGGCGGGGAGAAGGACCCCCGGGAGATCCTGCGGAGCATCGCCGCGCGCAACGTGAGCGTGCTGCACTTCGTGCCGTCCATGCTGGGCCCCTTCCTCGACCTGCTGGAGGAGGACCCCGGACTGCGCGGCGGCGCACGGTCGTTGCGCCTGGTCTTCTGCAGCGGCGAGGCGCTGCCGCCGGCGCGGGTCGAGCAGTTCCACCGGGTGTTCGGGGAGGACGGGGCACCGGTACTCGTCAACCTGTACGGCCCGACGGAGGCCACCGTCGACGTCTCGGCGTACGAGTGCCCCGGGGCAGCGGCCGGGCCCGTCGCCAGGGTGCCGATCGGGCGCCCCATCGACAACACCGACCTGTACGTCCTGGCCCCCGACGGTTCGCCGCAACCGGTCGGCGTCCCGGGCGAGTTGTGGATCGGCGGCGTCGGCCTCGCCCGCGGCTACCTCGGCCGGCCGGAGCTGACCTGGGAGAAGTTCCGTGCCGAGCCGTCGGTGCCCGGCGGCCGGCTGTACCGGACGGGCGACCTCGCCCGCCGGCTGGCCGACGGCAACCTCGAATACCTCGGCCGGATCGACGACCAGGTCAAGATCCGCGGGAACCGGGTCGAACTCGGGGAGGTCCAGGACGCCCTCTCGCGGCTTCCGGGCGTGCGCGAGGCCGTCGTCGTGGCCCGGACCCGCCCGGACGGCGGGTCCTACCTGGCCGGGTACTACGTCCCCGGCGATCCCGCCCCCGACCCGGCCGCGCTCCGGGAACGACTGGCCGGGGTCCTGCCGAACTTCATGATCCCGTCCCGGCTCGTCCCGCTCGACCGGATCCCGCTGACCCCGAACGGCAAGGCCGACCGGAAGCGGCTCCCCGACCCGGAGGCGGGCCCGGAGCGGCCGGAGGAGGACCGCTCCCCCCGTACCGGGACCGAGGCCGCCCTCGCCGAGATCTGGGCCGAGGTGCTCGGCACCGGGCCGGTCTCCGTCCACGACGACTACTACGCCCTCGGCGGCGACTCGATCCTGATGCTCCGCATCCGGGCGCTGGCCGAGCGGCGCGGCATCCACTTCGCGCTCGACGACCTGGTCTGGCACCCGACGGTGGCGGGACTCGCCACCCGTGCCACCACCGCCGCCGGGACCGGCACCGGCACCGCCCCCGGGACCGGCACCGCCGCCGGGACGGACACCGAACCGGCTCCGTTCGACCTCGTGTCGCGGGTGGACCGGGCACGGCTGGAAGGCGCCGTCGACGCCTTCCCGCTCACCCGGCTGCAGCTCGGCCTCGTCTACCACAGCCGCCAGTACGAGGACTCCGCCGTCTACCGCGATGTGTTCCGGTACCGCCTGGCGATGGCGTGGGACGAGGACCGCTTCCGGCGGGCCTTCGACCGGCTGGCCGCCCGGCACCCCGCGCTGCGCTCCACCTTCGACCTGGGCGGCTGCACGGAGCCGATGCAGGTCGTCCACCCGGGCACCACCGGCGGCCTGGAGGTTGTCGACCTCCGTGGGCGCCGGCCGGAGGAGGCCGACGCGGCGATCTGCGGGCACATCGAGCAACGCCGCTTCCACCGCTACCGGTTCGAGCGGGAGCAGCCTTACCTCTTCCGGGCACACGTGCGGGAGAACGCCGTCGACCTGGTCCTCAGCTTCCACCACGCGCTCCTGGACGGCGGCAGCGTCGCGGGCCTCCTGAGCGAGCTGCTGCAGGACTACCTGCACTCCGCCGGAGCGGACATCGGCCCCGTCCCGCCCGGCCCGCACCCGAGCCCGGCCCACCACGTCCGGGCCGAACGCGCGGCACTCGCCGACCGGGCCGCGCGGGACCACTGGGCGGGCGTGCTCGCCGGCACCGAGCCCCTGCGACTCGACGGCTTCGCCCCGGCCGAGCCGCCCCGCGGGGACGGGGCGGTCACCCACCACACCGTGCTGCCGGCCGAACTGGCCGACCAGGTAAGGGCGTTCTCCCGCCGGCACGCCGTACCCGTGAAGTCGGTGCTCTTCGCGGCGTACTGCCAGTCACTGCAGGTGTTCTCGTCACTCGACGGAACGCTCGTCACCGGACTGATCACTCACGGTCGGCCGGAGCGGGACGGCGCCGACCGCATGAGCGGGCTCTTCCTGAACACCGTCCCGGTGCGGCTGGACGACCGCCGCCGTCCCGACCCGGGCAGCCGCCTGGACGCGGTCCGGGCGCTGTTCCACCAGGAACGCGCCGCCCACGCCCACCGGCACTACCCGCTGAGCGCGATGCAGGAGGACCGCGGTGGCGCACCGGTGCTCCACACCGCCTTCAACTACGTCCACTTCCATGTGCTCTCCGAGGTCCTGAAGCTGCCCGAAGTCCGCCTGGAATCCTTCCTGACCTGGGAGGAGACCAACTTCCAGCTGCTGGTCAACGCCTTCGTCGACCCGGTCGACGGCCGCGTGGGCCTGCGGGTCGACGGCGACGGACGCACCTTCACCCCGGCCCAGGCGGAGCTCTTCACCCGGACGTACGCGGACGTCCTCCAGCGCGTCGTCACGCACCCGGACGAGGCGCCCGGCCACGACTTCCTGCCCGCCGCACCCTCCCGCGCCGTCCACGGCGGCGGCCCGGCGGCCGACGTCGTGGAACTCTTCGGCCGGCGGGCCGCCGAGACCCCGGACGCCGTCGCCGTCTCGGCCGGCAGCGGAACGGAACGGCGGCAGTGGACCTACCGGGAATTGGACGAGGCCACGGACCGGGTGGCCCGGCGGCTGCTCGCGGCCGGTGCCCGGCCCGGCGCCCGGATCGGGATCGCCATGGACCGCTCACCGGAGGCGATCGCCGTGATCCTCGGTGTCGCCAAGGCCGGTGCCGCGGCCGTCCCGCTGGACAGCGGCTACCCGAAGGCCCGGCTCGCCGCCATGCTGGAGCAGGCCCGGCCCTTCCGGGTGGTCGCGGAGCGCTCCCACGCCGGCCTCGTCACCGAGCCCGGCCTGCTCCTCCCGGCGGAGTCGCTGCTCTCGGTGCCGCGGTCCGCCTCCGACGAGGCCGCGACCGCTTCCGACGAGGCCGCGACCGCCTCCGACGAGGCCGCGACCACCGCCGACGAGGCCGCGACCGCCGGGCTGCCGGGCAGCCGCGATCCCGACCGCCTCGCCTACCTGCTGTTCACCTCCGGCTCGACCGGCCGGCCCAAGGGCGTCGCGATGCCGCACCGCTCCCTGGCGAACCTGGTCGACTGGCAGACCCGGCAGAGCAGCGGTGCCGTCGGCGGCGTCACGGCGCAGTACGCGCCGCTCAGCTTCGACGTCTCCTTCCAGGAGATCTACTCGACCCTCTGCTCCGGCGGCACCCTGCGGGTGGTGTCCGAGTCCGAACGCCGGGACATGGCAGCCCTGTTGCGGCTGCTCGACGAGGACGGGGTGGAGCGGATCTTCCTGCCGTACGTCGCCCTCCAGCAGCTCGCCGAGGCCTCGGTCGCCCACGGGCCCGCCCCGCGCCGGCTGCGCGTGGTGGTCTCCTCCGGCGAGCAGCTGAGGGTGACCGACGCGATCCGCCGGTTCCTCGGCAGCCTGCCCGGAGCACTGCTGGAGAACCAGTACGGTCCGACCGAGTCGCACGTGGTCACCAGCCACACGATGACGGGCGATCCGGCCGGCTTCCCCGCCCTCGCCCCGATCGGCCGCCCGATCGACGGCGCCGAGGTCCGGGTCCTGGACGGGCGGGGGCGCCCCGTCCCGGTCGGTGTGCAGGGCGAGATCCACATCTCCGGCGTCTGCCTCGCGGACGGCTACTTCGGCGACCCGGACCTGACCGCCGAACGCTTCGTCCCCCTCCCCCCGGGCACCGGCACCACCCGGCGCGTCGCCTACCGCACCGGCGACCTGGGTTTCGTCCTCCCCGACGGGGCCATCGTGTGCACCGGGCGTTCCGACGCCCAGGTCAAGGTGCGCGGCTACCGGGTCGAACCCGCCGAGACCGAACTGGCCATCGGCCGGGCCGCCTCCCGGCACCCGGCCGTGGACATCACGGAGGCCGCGGTGGTGGCCAGGCGGCAGGCGGCCGGGGAGGTGTCGCTCGTCGCCTTCCTGGTCGGCTCCGCCGAGCGGACCGACCTGCGCAGGCTGCGGGAGGAACTGCACACGGCGCTGCCGTCCTACCTGGTGCCGACGCACTTCGAGTGGCTGCCCCGCCTGCCGCTGACCCCGAGCGGCAAGCGCGACGACCGCGCGCTGCGCACCATGCCCCTCACCCGGTCGGCGCCCCGGAACGCGACCGCGCCGCGCGACGCCCTGGAACGCTCCCTCACGGCCATGATCGGCGAACTGCTCGGCGTCGACGGGGCGGGCGTCGGCGGAGCGGGCGTCGACGGGGTCGGGGTCGGCGTCGGGATCGACGACTCGATCTTCGAGCTGGGCGCCACCTCGATCACCACGATGAGGCTCGTCGTGCTGATCGAGCAGCGCTACGGCGTCACCGTCCCCATCTCCGCCTTCGTCGCCGCGCCCACCGCGGCCGCCCTGGCGGAACTGCTCCGCTCCGGCGGCGGCACGGCGCGCTTCGACCCGCTGGTGCCGATCCGTCCGGGCGGCACCGGGCGGCCGCTGTTCCTCGTCCACCCGATGGGCGGCAACGTGCTGTGCTACGTCCCCTTCGCCCGGCACCTGCCCGAGGACCAGCCGCTGTACGCGTTCCAGGCGGCCGGCGGCGATGCGGGAACCACACCGCTGGACTCGGTACCGGACCTCGCCGCCGGCTACCTCGCCGCCATGCGCAGGGTCCAGCCGGAAGGCCCGTACGCCCTCGGCGGCTGGTCCTTCGGCGGCTTTGTCGCCTTCGAGATGGCCCGTCAGCTCCGGGCAGCGGGGGAGGAGGTCGGCACGGTCGTCCTGTTGGACACGGTCGCGCTCGGACCCGACGCCCGGCGCGCCGCGTACACCGACGACGCGCTCCTCGGCTGGTTCTTCTGGGAGCTGCTGCTGCTGGGACGCGGTGGCGACTCCGAGCGGGTCGACTTCCCCGAGGAACTCGCCACCCTGGAGGAGAAGTTCGCCTTCATCGCCCGCTACGCCGCGGACCTGGGAGTGCTGCCCGCGGACAGCAACGGGGCCCTGGTGCGCCGGCTGTTCGCGATGTACGCGGCGCACTGGCGCTCCACGGTCGCGTACCAGCCCGAGGCCGCGTCCTTCGACGTCACCGTGCTCCGGGCGACCGAGCCGCTGCCGCAGGTGCTCATGCCGATGCACAGCACGGCGGGCTCCCGCCACCAGGACCCGGCCAACGGCTGGCACTCGATGACCACCGGCGCGGTGGACGTCATCGCGGTGCCCGGGGACCACCTCACGCTGATGGAGGAGCCCCATGTGCGGGAGGTGGCCGGGATCGTGGCCGCGCTGGCCCGGACCGGCACCGCCGACCACCGTCCGCCGAGGCCTGTTCCGCCCGGCCCTGCCGTGCCCGGAACTGCCATGCCCGGCCCTGTTCCGCTTGGGCCTGTCGCGTCCGACCCTGTTCCGTCAAGCCGTTTCGCACCCGAAGGAGAGTGACATGACACAGCACACGAGAGCCCGCAGGGCGGTGGTCATCGGAGCGGGGATCGGTGGCCTCGCGGCCGCCGTCGCCCTGCGCCGGGTCGGCGTCGAGGCCGTCGTCTACGAACGCGCCCGCGAGCTGCGGCCCGCCGGGTTCGGCATCTCCGTGATGGCCAACGCGGTGGCCGCGTTACGCGCCCTGGACATCGACCTCGGCCTGGAGAAGCGAGGCGGGACGGTGGAGCGCAGCGATCTCCTGGACTCCGGGGGCCGGCTGCTGCGGTCCCTGCCGTTCAAGGAGGCCGGCGACCGGATCGGCGCCCCGAGCATCGCCATGTACCGGGGCGACCTCCAGTCCGCCCTGCTCGACGCGCTGGGCGACTGCCCGATCGAGCTGGGCGCGACCGCCACGGAGTACGAGGTGACCGGCGACGGCGTCCGGGTCCGCTTCGAGGACGGGCGGGAGGCCACCGGGGACATCCTCATCGGGGCCGACGGCATCAACTCGGCCGTCCGCCGCCAGCGCACCGGCGCCGGCGCGCCCACCGACGGCGGCTTCATCTGCTGGCTGGCCGTGACCCCGTTCGAGCACCCGAAGTTCACCCCGGGGCTCAACGCCCACTACTGGGGCCTCGGGCGCCGCTTCGGCCTCCACGACGTGGGCCACGGCCGCGTCTACTGGTGGGGGACGGCGAACATGTCCGCCGAGTCCGCGCGCAGTTGGGGCGGGGACAAGGCGCAGATCGCCCGCACCTACGCCGGGTGGGCCGACGAGGTGCAGGCCGCGATCCGGGACACCCCCGCCGAGGACATCGTCGCCGTCCCGGCCCAGGACCGCCCGTTCCTCGAACACTGGGGCGAGGGGCCGGTGACCCTGCTCGGGGACGCGGCGCACCCGATGCTGCCGAGCCTCGGCCAGGGCGGCAGCAGCGCGATCGAGGACGCCGTGGTGCTGGCCCAGTGCCTCGGCGCGCTCTCCGACCCGGTGGCCGCGCTGCGCGCCTACGAGGACCTGCGGCGGGAGCGGACCCGGGAGATGGTCGAGGTCTCCCGCCGGTTCGGCGCGCTGGAGCAGCTGGACAAGCCCGTGCTGCGGACGCTGCGCGACGCCTACCTCCGCTTCGCCCCCGAGTCCGTCCTGATGGCCCCCTTCGAGCGGGCCCTCACCCCGAAGCTGTTCACGATCGGAGACCAGTGATGAACCGGCCGACTGCCGACGACGACGCGAAGAGCGTGGTCCTGCGATACCTCCAGGCCCTGCGCGAGAAGGACCTGAACGGGGCCCTGGAGCTGCTCTCCCCGGAGGCGGTCTTCCACATCCCCGGCTCCCACCCGCTGGCGGGGGCCTTCCACGGCACGGCCGAGATCGTCGGCACGTTCATGGCATCGCTGAACGAGCGCCTCGCGCCCGACGCCGGGTACGCGGTCGACGTCAAGCGCGTGATCGCCGAGGGCGACCACGTCGCGGTCGAATGCGTCTCGCGCTCGACGACCAGGAACGGCGAGCCGTACGTCATCGACATCAGCGCGCTCTTCACGGTGGCGGACGGTCGGATCAGCGAGATGCGGGAGTACTTCGACACCCAGTACTTCGCCCGCACGCTGTTCGGCACGGACTGACACTCCCCGCGCCGACACCACGGCGACGGCCCGGTCCCCCCGCGC
>NZ_JBHTRF010000046.1:0-42953 GCF_042796115.1 Kitasatospora sp. NPDC056446
CGCC
The DNA here is from genome assembly GCF_042796115.1 of Kitasatospora sp. NPDC056446. Classification (NCBI taxonomy): domain Bacteria; kingdom Bacillati; phylum Actinomycetota; class Actinomycetes; order Kitasatosporales; family Streptomycetaceae; genus Kitasatospora; species Kitasatospora sp. NPDC056446. Next base: position 5 of record NZ_JBHTRF010000046.1, read on the forward strand.
ACCGTCACTCGACGGTGGCGCCCTTCTCCGTTCCGGTCGCCTCAGATCTCGCCGCGGAGCTTCGCCAGCGCCTCGGCCAGGATCGCCTCGCCGTCGGCGTCGGTGCGCCGCTCACGGACGTAGGCGAGGTGCGTCTTGTACGGCTCGTTGCGCGACGGGGCGGGCGGGTTGTGCTCGTCCTGCCCGGCCGGGAAGCCGCAGCGCGGGCAGTCCCAGGTGTCCGGGATCGCTGCCTCGGCGGCGAAGCTGGGCCGGGTCTCGTGCTTGTTGGCGCACCAGAAGGAGATCCGGTTGCGCGGGGCGGACTCGCCGCGCTCCGCCTCGCCCATCGGGCCTGCCCCGACCCTGCTGCCACGGATGGCATTGCCACTTGCCACGGTCTGACTCCCTGCGTACTGGTGCGCCGACCCGCCGCGGTGCGCGTCGGTGGCGAAAGTCGTCCTAGTGTAAGCAGGAGTTAAGCCTCCGCCACCACTGCCTCCGCACCCGACCGTCCCAGGATAGGCGCTCGGGCGACGGGGCGTCAGGCCCGTGTCAGCTCTTGTACTTCAGCAGCATGCTGAGCACGAGGATGCTGGCGAACCAGCCCAGGCCGACCACGATGGTGATGCGGTCCAGGTTGCGCTCGGCCACCGCCGAGCCGCCGCCGGTGGACATCGCGCCGCCGCCGAACATGTCGGACAGGCCGCCGCCCTTCCCCTTGTGCAGCAGCACCAGGAGGATCATCAGCAGACTGAAGATGATCAGGGCAATAGAGAACCCGAGAACCACGACGGGACCAACTCTCTCGTATCTTCGGCGAAGGGGCCGGGCCGCGTACGGCGGTCCGGCCCCAAAGCCTACGTTGCTGCGGCGGCGTTAGCCTACTGCCTGGTCACGGTAGCGCACGATCTTGACGAACTCGTCGGCGTCCAGCGAGGCACCGCCGATCAGGCCGCCGTCGATGTCGGGCTTGGCCATCAGGCCGGCCGCGCTCGACGACTTCACCGAACCGCCGTACAGCACGCGGACCTTGACGGCCAGCTCGGCGTCGTACAGCTCGGCGATCCGCCGGCGGATGGCGGCGCAGACCTCCTGCGCGTCCTCCGGGGTGGCCACCTCGCCGGTGCCGATCGCCCAGACCGGCTCGTACGCGACGACGACGCTCTCGGCCTGGTCGGCCGGGACGTCCGCCAGCCCGCCGTCGAGCTGGGCGAGGGTGTACTCGACGTGGGTGCCGGCCTTGCGGATCTCCAGCGGCTCGCCGATGCACAGGATCGGGGTGATCCCGGCGCGGTAGGCGGCCTTCACCTTGGCGTTGACGATCTCCTCGTTCTCGCCGTGGTACTGGCGGCGCTCCGAGTGGCCGATCACCGCGTAGGTGCACTGGAGCTTGGCCAGCATCGGGCCGGAGACCTCGCCGGTGTAGGCGCCGCCGTCGTGCCGCGAGATGTCCTGCGAGCCGTACTTGATCTTCAGCTTGTCGCCGAAGACCAGGGTCTGCACCGAGCGCAGGTCGGTGAACGGCACCAGGACGGCGACCTCGACGGCCTCGTAGTCCTTGTCGGCCAGCGCGAACGCCAGCTTCTGGGTGTGCTGGATGGCCTCGAGGTGGTTGAGGTTCATCTTCCAGTTGCCCGCCATCAGCGGGAGACGGTCGGTCATGCTTTCAGCCTTCCAGGGCGGCGAGACCGGGAAGGGTCTTGCCCTCCAGGTACTCGAGGCTCGCGCCACCGCCGGTCGAGATGTGTCCAAAGGCGTTCTCGTCGAAGCCCAGGATGCGGACGGCCGCGGCGGAGTCCCCGCCACCGACCACGGTGAACGCGTCGCTGTCCAGCAGGGCCTGCGCGACGGCCTTGGTGCCGTTCGCGTAGTCCGGGTGCTCGAAGACGCCCATCGGGCCGTTCCAGAACACGGTGCCGGCGTCGACCAGCTTGGCCGCGTACAGCTCGCGGGTCTTCGGGCCGATGTCCAGGCCCTCCTGGTCGGCCGGGATCGCGTCCGCGGCGACGACCTCGAAGGCCGCCGGGGCCTTGGTCTTGAGGTCCGGGAAGTCGGACGAGACCAGGACGTCGACCGGCAGGACGAACTCGACGCCGCGCTGCTCGGCCTCGGCCAGGTAGCCGAGGACGGTCGGGATCTGGTCCTCCTGGAGCAGCGAGATGCCGACCTCGTGGCCCTTGGCCTTGAGGAAGGTGTACGCCATGCCGCCGCCGATCAGGATCCGGTCGGCCTTCTTCAGCAGGTTGTCGATCACGCCGAGCTTGTCGGAGACCTTGGCGCCGCCGAGCACCACGACGTACGGGCGGCGGACCTCCTCGGTCAGCTTCTTCAGCACGCCGACCTCGGTGGCGATCAGGTCGCCGGCGGCGTGCGGCAGCAGGCCGGGCAGGTCGTAGACCGAGGCGTGCTTGCGGTGCACGGCGCCGAAGCCGTCGCCGACGTACAGGTCGGCCAGCGCGGCGAGCTGCTCGGCGAAGGCCTTGCGCTCGGCGTCGTCCTTGCTGGTCTCACCGGCGTTGAAGCGCAGGTTCTCCAGCAGCGCGACCTCGCCGTCGCCGAGCGCGGCGACGGTGGCCCGGGCGCTGTCGCCGACGGTGTCGGCGGCGAAGGCGACGTCCTTGCCGAGGATCTCGCCGAGCCGCTTGGCCGCCGGGGCGAGCGAGAACTTCGGGTCCGGCTCGCCCTTGGGGCGGCCGAGGTGCGAGGCGACGACGACCTTCGCGCCGGCCGCCGCCAGCTTGGCGATGGTCGGGGCGACGGCGCGGATCCGGCCGTCGTCGGTGATCGTCTCGCCGTCCAGCGGCACGTTCAGGTCGGCGCGCACGAACACGCGCTTGCCCTCGACACCGGCTTCGATGAGCTCTTCGATGGTCTTCACGGGGATTCGGTTACTCCTGGGGAGATGGTCGATGCGCAGAGGCGGCACGGCGCAGGGGCCGCCTGGGAAGTCCTTGAGCGCGGAGCGAGGGCCCGGTCGGCAAGTGCGCCGTCCGGGCCCTCGCCCCTACATCACGTCAGCTCCCACCGCGTCAGAGCTGCCCACCGACGAGGGTGACCAGGTCGACGACGCGGTTCGAGTAGCCCCACTCGTTGTCGTACCAGCCGAGCACCTTGACCTGGTTGCCCTGGACCATGGTGAGCTGGCTGTCGAAGATGCAGGAGGCCGGGTCGTTGACGATGTCCGACGAGACGATCGGGTCCTCGGTGTAGGCCAGGATGCCCTTGAGCGGGCCCTCGGCGGCCTTCTGGAACGCGGCGTTGACCTCGTCCTTGGTGACCTCGCGCTCCAGGGTGACGACCAGGTCCGTGATGGAACCGGTCGGGACCGGGACGCGCAGCGAGGTGCCGTCCAGCTTGCCCTTCAGCTCCGGCAGGACCAGCGCGGTCGCCTTGGCGGCACCCGTCGAGGTCGGGATGATGTTCTGCGACGCGGCGCGGGCGCGGCGCAGGTCCTTGTGCGGGAAGTCCAGGGTCACCTGGTCGTTGGTGAACGCGTGGACCGTGGTCATCAGGCCCTTGACGATGCCGAAGCTCTCGTTCAGCACCTTCGCCATCGGCGCCACACAGTTGGTGGTGCAGGAGGCGTTGGAGATGACGTGGTGGTTGGCGGCGTCGTACTTGTCGTCGTTGACACCCAGGACGATGGTGACGTCCTCGTCGGTGGCCGGCGCCGAGATGATGACCTTCTTCGCGCCCGCGGCGAGGTGCTTCTTCGCGGCCTCGGCCTTGGTGAAGATGCCGGTGGACTCGACGACGATGTCGACGCCCAGGGCAGCCCACGGCAGGTTCGCGGGGTCACGCTCGGCGGTCACCTTGAAGGTGTGGCCGTCGACGGTGATGCTGTCGTCGGTGTGCGAGACCTCGGCCTGGAGGGTACCCAGGGTGGTGTCGTACTTGAGCAGGTGAGCCAGGGTCTTCGTGTCGGTGAGGTCGTTGACACCGACGATCTCGATGTCCGCGCCCTGGGCCTTGACCGCGCGGAAGAAGTTGCGGCCGATGCGGCCGAAGCCGTTGATGCCTACCCGGATCGTCACGAACCGATCTCCTCGTTAGGTACGCCGGGCCGGAGCCCGGCGGGGATGAGATTTGGGAAGTCCCCGACCGCCTATGACCCTACCCCTCCGGGGCCTGGGAGGGCACATCGCGCCGCTTGGTGAGACCGGGCGTGGCGTGCCCCAAACCCCATTTCAGGCCGTCCGGCCCTGGCCCGCCGGGCAGTTGGTCCCAGGTCAGTGGTCTCTACCAATTCGGGAGTGTCGCGGCTGTCCGGAAACGACCGCGGCCGGCACCCGGGAATCCGGGTACCGGCCTGTCGTGATCACTGAGCGTGAGCAGGAGGTCAGTTCATCGCCATCTCGTCGGTCAGGCTGGCCTCGGTGCTCGGCAGGCCGAGCTCGGAGGCGCGCTTGTCGGCCATCGCCAGCAGCCGGCGGATCCGGCCGGCCACCGCGTCCTTGGTCAGCGGCGGGTCCGCAAGCGCGCCCAGCTCCTCCAGCGAGGCCTGCTTGTGCTGCATCCGCAGCTGGCCGGCCGCGGCCAGGTGCTCGGGCACCTCCTCGCCGAGGATCTCCAGCGCGCGCTGCACCCGGGCGCCGGCCGCGACCGCGGCCCGGGCCGAGCGGCGCAGGTTGGCGTCGTCGAAGTTGGCGAGCCGGTTGGCGGTGGCCCGCACCTCGCGCCGCATCCGGCGCTCCTCCCAGGCGAGCACCGACTCGTGCGCGCCCAGGCGGGTCAGCAGCGCGCCGATCGCGTCGCCGTCCCGGATGACCACCCGGTCCACACCGCGGACCTCGCGGGCCTTGGCCGGGATGCCGAGCCGACGGGCCGCGCCGACCAGGGCCAGCGCCGCCTCGGAGCCGGGGCAGGTGATCTCCAGGGAGGAGGAGCGGCCCGGCTCGGTGAGCGAGCCGTGCGCCAGGAAGGCCCCGCGCCAGGCGGCCTCGGCGTCACAGGTCGCGCCGGAGACGACCGCCGGCGGCAGGCCCCGGATCGGGCGCCCTCGGCCGTCCACCAGGCCGGTCTGGCGGGCGAGCAGCTCGCCGTCCTTGACGACGCGGACCACGAAGCGGCTGCCGCGGCGCAGCCCGCCGGGGGCCATCACGACGAGGTCGGACGAGTGCCCGAAGATCTCCAGGAGGTCCTTGCGCAGCCGCCGTGCCGCCGCCCCGGTGTCCAGCTCCGCCTCGATCACGATGCGGCCGCTCACGATGTGCAGTCCGCCCGCGAACCGCAGGATCGCCGACACCTCCGCCTTGCGACAGCAGGCCCGGGTGACCGGGAGCCGGCTGATCTCGTCCTTCACCGCTGGAGTCATCGCCATGGCCCGATCCTTCCATGTGTCCGGAAAATCCGGTCGTACGCTGCCGCCAACAGCTCGGGGTCGTGTCGCGGCGTGCCGTCGGTGCGGGCCACCGAGCCGAGCACCAGGGCGGCGCCCATCCGCTCGGCGGCCTTCTCCAGACCGGCGAGGTCCGCCTGGCCGAAGGCGCCGCCGGTGACGGCCCGCTCGTCCACCAGGATCGCATCCACCGCGAGCTCGGGAGCGTGGTCGGCGATGACCTCCAGGTGGCGCTGCGGGGTGAAGCCCTCGGTCTCACCCGGCTGGGGGGCCAGGTTCAGGGTGAGCAGGCGGCGGGCGCGGGTCTCGGTGAGGGCCTTGACCAGGTCCGGCACCAGCAGGTGCGGCAGCACGCTGGTGAACCAGGAGCCGGGGCCGAGGACCACCCAGTCCGCCTCGCGGACGGCGGTGACCGCCTCCGGGACGGCCGGCGGCCCGTCCGGCAGCAGCCGGATCGACTGCACGGTGCCGGGCGTCACCGCGACGTCGGCCTGGCCCCGGACCGCCGACAGCTCGCCGGGGCGCGCGGGGTCGTGGCCGCGCACGGTCGCCTCGATGTCCAGCGGCACCGCCGACATCGGCAGCACCCGGCCCTGGACGTTGAGCAGCCGGCCGACCCAGTCCAGGGCCGCCACCGGGTCGCCCAGCTTCTCCCAGAGCGCGACGATCAGCAGGTTGCCGACCGCGTGGCCGCCGAGCTCGCCGTTGCCGGTGAAGCGCTGCTGGATCACCTCGGACCAGGTGCGGCCCCAGTCGTCGTCCCCGCACAGCGCGGCCAGCGCCTTGCGCAGGTCGCCCGGGGGCAGCACCCCCAGCTCGGTGCGCAGCCGTCCGCTGGAGCCGCCGTCGTCGGCGACGGTGACCACGGCGGTCAGGTCGCTGGTGAGGCGGCGCAGCGCGGACAGCGAGGCCGACAGGCCCTGTCCGCCGCCGAGCGCGGTGATCCGCGGGGCCGGGTTGGCCCGGGCGGGACTGCTGCGCGGACGGCTCGGCGCCGTGGGCCGGGCCGGACTGCCCGCCCGGTCACCGGTCCTGCTCTGCGACTGCCGTCCGGGCACGTATCCCGCCACACATCACCTCGCGTTCGTCGGCCCCGCCACCGGTTCCGCCGGCGGGGCCGACGAGGGAGGCGGCGGTTACTCCCGTCCCATGTCACGGTGGACGAGCACCGTCTCGACTCCGTCGGCGATGAGACGCTTGGTCAGACGCTCGGACATGGCGACGCTGCGGTGCTTGCCACCGGTGCAGCCTACGGCAAGCGTCATGTAGCGCTTCCCCTCGCGTCGGTACCCCTCGGTCACGATGCGCAGAAGCTCCGTGTAACCGTCCAGGAACTCGTTGGCGCCGGGCTGCTGGAACACGTAGTCGGCGACGTCCGCGTCGGTGCCGGTGCGGGCCCGGAGTTCGGGCACCCAGTGCGGGTTGGGCAGGAAGCGGCAGTCCACCACGAGGTCGGCGTCGACCGGCAGGCCGTACTTGAAGCCGAAGGACATCACGGTGGCGCGCAGCTCGGGCTCGTCGTGGTCGGCGAACTGGGCGTCCAGCTTGGCGCGCAGCTGGTGCACGTTGAGGTTGGAGGTGTCGATCACCAGGTCGGCCTCGCCGCGCAGGTCGCGCAGCAGGTCGCGCTCCTGGGCGATGCCGTCCACGATCCGGCCGTCGGCCTGCAGCGGGTGCGGGCGGCGGACGCTCTCGAAGCGGCGCACCAGCGCGTCGTCGGAGGAGTCCAGGAAAACGACCCGGAGCCGGACGCCGCGCTTCTCCAGCTCGTCCAGCGAGGTGAGCAGGTCGTCGAAGAACTGGCGGCCCCGGACGTCGACGACCACGCCGATCCGGGCGACGTTGCCCTGGGAGCGGGCTCCCAGGTCGACCATGGTCGGGATCAGGGCCGGCGGCAGGTTGTCCACCACGAACCAGCCGAGGTCCTCCAGGCACTTGGCGGCGGTGGAGCGGCCGGCTCCGGACATGCCGGAGATGATCACCAGCTCCGGCGCGTTCTCGGCCACGTCTGACACGGTCACTTCGGTTCCCCGCTCTCGGTCTTTCTGCTGGGGAGAACGCGCGCGGCACGGCCGCCCTTCCCCGGCCCGGGCAGGCGGGCGGGGTCGGGGCACACCGGCTGACGGGCGGCGTCGGCCGTCATGGCGTCTCCTGGGATGGTGCGGTCCGGTGTGCTGCTGCCACCGGCTCGGCGGCCTGTTGGGGCCCGTCCTCGATGATCTCGCCGGTCGCGGTGTTGACCGCGGGTGCGACGGGTGTACGGGACGACAACGCCGCCGCAACAGTCTCCGCGGTGCGGCGTCCGATGCCGGGTACCGCGCAGAGCTCGTCGACGGTGGCGGCCCTGAGCTTCTTCAGCGAGCCGAAGTGCTTGAGCAGCGCCTGGCGGCGAGTCTCGCCGAGGCCCGGGACGGAGTCCAGTTCCCCGGCGGTGAGTCGCTTGGAACGCTTGTTGCGCTGGTAGCCGATCGCGAAGCGGTGGGCCTCGTCGCGCACCCGCTGGAGCAGGTAGAGGCCCTCGCTGGAGCGCGGCAGCACGACCGGGTCGTCCTCGCCGGGCAGCCAGACCTCCTCCAGGCGCTTGGCCAGGCCGCACAGCGCGACGTCGTCGATGCCGAGTTCGTCCAGGGCGCGCTTGGCGGCGGCGACCTGGGGCTGTCCGCCGTCGACGACCAGCAGTTGGGGCGGGTAGGCGAAGCGCCTGGGGCGGCCGTCCTCGGTGCGCGGGCCGTCCTCCGACCGGTCGTCCTCGGCCGCGCCCTCCGGGACGGCCTCGGGGACGGCCCACTCGCCGGTCTGCTCGCGCTCCTGGAGGTAGCGGCGGAAGCGGCGGCTGATCACCTCGTGCATCGAGCGGACGTCGTCCTGGCCCTCGAAGCCCTTGATCTGGAAGCGCCGGTACTCGCTCTTGCGGGCCAGGCCGTCCTCGAAGACGACCATGGAGGCGACCACGTCCTCGCCCTGGAGGTGGGAGATGTCGAAGCACTCGATGCGCAGTGGGACGGAGTCCAGCTCCAGGGCCTCGGTGATCTCCTGCAGCGCGCGGCTGCGGGTGGTGAGGTCGGAGGCGCGCTTGGTCTTGTGCAGCGTGAGCGCCTGCTGGGCGTTGCGCCGCACGGTGGCCATCAGGTCCTTCTTGTCGCCGCGCTGCGGCACGCGCAGGTCGACCTGGCTGCCGCGCAGGCCGCTCAGCCACTCCCGGACCGGCTCGACCGGGTCGGGCAGGGCGGGGACGAGCACCTCGCGCGGGACGGACTCGCCGCCGCCGTAGAGCTGCTGGAGGGCGTGCTCCACCAGGCCCGCGGTGTCGACGTCCTCGACCTTGTCGGTGACCCAGCCGCGCTGGCCGCGCACCCGGCCGCCGCGGACGTGGAAGATCTGCACGGCGGCTTCGAGTTCGTCCTCGGCGAGGGCCAGCAGGTCGGCGTCGGTGGCGTCGGCGAGGACGATGGCGTTCTTCTCCATCGCGCGCTTGAGGGCGCCGATGTCGTCCCGCAGCCGGGCCGCCTTCTCGTACTCCAGCTCGGCCGCGGCCTCCTGCATCTGCTCTTCCAGCCGGCGCAGGTAGTTGCCGGTGCGCCCGGCCATGAAGTCGCAGAAGTCCTCGGCCAGCTCCCGGTGTTCGTCCGCCGAGACCTTGCCGACGCAGGGCGCGGCGCACTTGCCGATGTAGCCGAGCAGACAGGGCCGGCCGACCTGCCGGGCACGCTTGAAGACGCCGTTGGAGCAGGTGCGGACGGGGAAGACGCGCAGCAGCAGGTCGACCGTCTCGCGGATCGCCCAGGCGTGCCCGTACGGCCCGAAGTAGCGCACGCCCTTCTTGTGCGCCCCGCGCATCACCTGGACCCGCGGGTACTCCTCGTTCAGGGTGACGGCGAGTTCCGGATAGCTCTTGTCGTCGCGGTACTTGACGTTGAACCGCGGGTCGAACTCCTTGATCCAGGAGTACTCCAGCTGGAGCGCCTCGACCTCGGTGCCGACCACGGTCCACTCCACCGAGGCGGCGGTGGTGACCATGGTCGCGGTACGCGGGTGCAGGCCGGCCAGGTCCTGGAAGTAGGACGACAGGCGCGGCCGCAGGCTCTTGGCCTTGCCGACGTAGATGACCCGGCCGTGGGCGTCGCGGAACTTGTAGACACCCGGGGAGGTCGGGATCGCACCGGGCGCCGGGCGGTAGGTGCTCGGGTCAGCCATGGGTCCACCGTACCGAGTGGGGCCGGGGTCGCGGGGCGGGGATCGTCTGGGGGGACCGGGGCGGTCGGGAGGCGGTCAACTGGCTCAGCTCGGGGTCACCTTGAGGTTTCCGCCCTCGACCGTGACGGTGTAGGCGGGCAGCGGGGAGGGGGCCGGGCCGTCCTGCACGGCGCCGTCGGCGATGCCGAACCGGCTGCCGTGGCAGGGGCACTGGATCTGCGCGTTCTTCACCTGGTCCACCAGGCAGCCGGCGTGGGTGCACCGGGCGTTGAAGGCCTTGTACTGGCCGGCGGTCGGCTGGGTGACCACGATCTTCTGCTCGCGGAACACCTTGCCGCCGCCCTCCGGCACGGCCGAGGCCGGGCCGAGGTCCACCGGGCCCTTGGGGGCGCTGCCGGTGCCCGAGGAGGCGGAGCCGCAGCCGGCGACCGCCACGGTACCGCCGGCCGCCAGCACGGCCGCGGCCCCGCAGAGCAGGGTGCGGCGGGAGGCGGTGGGGCTGGTCTCGGGGGCCTCGGACATCGGTGCGCTCCTACGGGTTCTGCTGCTGCGGGGTCTGCCGCTGGGGACCACGGAAGTCTATGCCGCAGGCGCCCCACCGCTCCCTCGGATCCCACTGTTCGGTGGCCCGGGGGGCGGTGGGGCGGGCGGGCTACTTCTTCGCCGCGGCGGCCCGCTTGCGCGGTGCCGCCTTCTTCGCCGGGGCGGGCGCCGGGGCGTCCGCGAAGCCGTCCGGCAGGATGTCCCGCAGGAACTTGCCGGTGTGGCTCTCCGGGACGGCGGCGATCTGCTCGGGGGTGCCCTCGGCGACCACCGTGCCGCCGCCGGAGCCGCCCTCGGGGCCCATGTCGACGACCCAGTCGGCGGTCTTGATCACATCGAGGTTGTGCTCGATGACGATCACCGTGTTCCCCTTGTCGACCAGCCCGCTGAGCACCTTGATCAGCTTGCTGATGTCCTCGAAGTGCAGACCGGTCGTCGGCTCGTCCAGCACGTAGACCGTCCGCCCGGTGGAGCGCTTCTGCAGCTCCGAGGCGAGCTTGACGCGCTGCGCCTCGCCGCCGGAGAGCGTCGGCGCGGACTGGCCGAGCCGGACGTAGCCGAGGCCGACGTCGTTGAGCGTCCTGAGGTGCCGGGCGATCGCCGGGACGGCCTCGAAGAAGGCCAGCGCCTCCTCGATCGGCATGTCCAGCACCTCGGCGATGGACCTGCCCTTGTAGTGCACCTCCAGCGTCTCCCGGTTGTACCGGGCGCCGTGGCAGACCTCGCACGGCACGTAGACGTCCGGCAGGAAGTTCATCTCGATCTTGATGGTGCCGTCGCCCGAGCAGTTCTCGCAGCGGCCGCCCTTGACGTTGAACGAGAACCGGCCCGGCAGGTAGCCGCGGACCTTGGCCTCCTGCGTCTCCGCGAAGAGCCGGCGGACGTGGTCGAACACACCGGTGTAGGTGGCCGGGTTGGAGCGCGGGGTGCGGCCGATCGGCGACTGGTCGACGTGCACCACCTTGTCCACCTGGTCGGTGCCGGTGATCCGGGTGTGCCGGCCCGGCACGCTGCGGGCGCCGTTCAGCTCCCGGGCGAGGTGGGTGTACAGGATGTCGTTGACCAGCGTCGACTTGCCGGAGCCGGAGACGCCGGTGATCGCCGTGAAGGTGCCGAGCGGGAAGCCGACCGTGACGTCCTTGAGGTTGTGCTCGCGGGCGCCGTGGACGGTCAGCTGGCGCTTCTTGTCCCGCTCCCGGCGGGTGGCCGGGATCGGGATGAACCGCTTGCCGGAGAGGTACTGGCCGGTCAGCGACTCCTTGTTGGCCAGCAGCTGCTTCAGCGAGCCGGAGTGCACCACCTTGCCGCCGTGCTCGCCGGCGCCCGGGCCGATGTCGACCACCCAGTCCGCGGTCTTGATGGTGTCCTCGTCGTGCTCGACCACGATCAGGGTGTTGCCGATGTCGCGCAGCCGCACCAGCGTCTCGATCAGCCGGTGGTTGTCCCGCTGGTGCAGGCCGATGGACGGCTCGTCCAGCACGTACAGCACGCCGACCAGGCCGGAGCCGATCTGGGTGGCCAGCCGGATGCGCTGGGCCTCACCGCCGGACAGGGTGCCGGCCGCGCGGTCGAGCGACAGGTAGTCCAGGCCGACGTCGACCAGGAAGCGCAGCCGCTCGTTGACCTCCTTGAGGACCCGCTCGGCGATCTGCTTGTCCCGGGCGTTGAGCTTCATCGCGCCCAGGAACTCGGAGCAGTCGCTGATCGACATCGAGGAGACGTCGGCGATCGACTTGTCCTGGACGGTGACGGCGAGCACCACCGGCTTGAGCCGGGTGCCCCGGCACGTCGGGCAGGGCACCTCGCGCATGTAGCCCTCGAAGCGCTCGCGGCTGCTGTCGCTCTCCGCCTCGGTGTGCCGGCGCTGGATGAACGGGACGGCGCCCTCGAACCCGGTGCTGTACGAGCGCTCGCGGCCGAAGCGGTTGCGGTAGCGCACCTCCACCTGGTGCTTGTGCCCGTACATCAGCGCCTTCTTGGCGCGGGCGGGCAGCCCGGCCCAGGGGATGTCGGTACGGAAGCCGAGCTCCCCGGCCAGCGCGTCGATCAGCCGCTGGAAGTACTCCTTGGCGTGCCCGGCCGACCACGGGTGGATCGCGCCCTCGTCGAGCGAGCGCTCGACGTCCGGCACGACCAGCTCCGGGTCGACCTCCATCCGGTTGCCCAGGCCCGAGCAGTCCGGGCAGGCGCCGAACGGCGAGTTGAAGGAGAACGAGCGCGGCTCCAGCTCCTCGAACGACACGTCGTCGTACGGGCAGTAGAGGTGCTCGGAGTACATCCGCTCGCGCTCCGGGTCGTCCTCGGGGAGGTCGACGAAGTCGAGCACGACCATGCCGCCGGACAGCCGCAGGGCCGTCTCCACCGAGTCGGTGAGCCGCCGCTTGGCGCTCTCCTTGACGGTCAGGCGGTCGATGACCACCTCGACGGTGTGCTTCTCCTGCTTCTTGAGCTTCGGCGGCTCGGCGAGCTGGATCGTCTCGCCGTCCACCCGGGCGCGGGAGTAGCCCTTGGACTGGAGGTCGGCGAAGAGGTCGACGAACTCGCCCTTGCGCTCGCGCACCACCGGGCTGAGCACCTGGAACCGGGTGCCCTCGGCGAGCTCCAGCACCTTGTCGACGACCGCCTGCGGCGACTGCTTGGCGATCGGGCGGCCGCAGTGCGGGCAGTGCGGCTTGCCGATCCGGGCGAACAGCAGGCGCAGGTAGTCGTAGACCTCGGTGATGGTGCCGACGGTCGAACGGGGGTTCCGGTTGGTGGACTTCTGGTCGATCGAGACGGCCGGGGAGAGGCCCTCGATGAAGTCCACGTCGGGCTTGTCCATCTGCCCGAGGAACTGGCGTGCGTAGGAGGACAGCGACTCGACGTAGCGGCGCTGGCCCTCGGCGAAGATCGTGTCGAAGGCGAGCGAGGACTTGCCGGAGCCGGAGAGGCCCGTGAAGACGATGAGGGAGTCGCGGGGCAGGTCGAGCGAGACGTTCTTGAGGTTGTGCTCGCGAGCACCGCGGACGATGAGGCGGTCGGCCACTGCTTCTGGCGCCTTTCTCCGGGGCGAGAGGGCTTGCGGTGAGTTGGGGTTCTTCTTCCAGGATGCGGCAGCCAGCCTATAGCTCAGACGTTCGAATCTCGACTCTGTCCAGCGGAGACCACCCGAACGAGTGAGGATGGCCACCGGACCATCCGTACCCGCACCGTCCGCGTGCCGCGAGCCTTCCGGAAAACACCCTGCTCAGGGCCCTGATTCGGCGATAGCGTCGCCTGGTCAACGAGCGAAACCCCCCGCGGGCAACGCCCGCCCCGTAGCGAAAGCAGGTCCGATGACCGACCCGCAGTCCGCCGCCGACTCCGCCGCCGCCTGGCTCGACCAGGTCGAGGAGAGCACCCAGCGCCTGCTGCGCACCGCCGCCGGGCTGGCGCCCGAGGCCGTCGCCGAGCCCTCCGCGCTCCCCGGCTGGACCCGGGGCCACGTGCTGGCCCACCTCGCCCGCAACGCCGACTCCCTGGTCAACCTGCTCGACGGCGCCCGCACCGGCACCGACATCCCGCAGTACGCGAGCGGCGACGCCCGGGACCGGGACATCGAGCGCGACGCCCCCCGCCCGGTCCAGGCCCAGCTCGCCGACCTGCGCGACTCGCACGAGCGCTTCGCGGCAGCGGCCGCGAAGCTGCCCGCCGAGGCCTGGACGGCCGAGGTCCGGCACCGCACCGGCTACGTCTTCCCGGCCTCCGACATCCCGCACAAGCGCCTGCTGGAGCTGGAGTACCACCACGTCGACCTGGCCGCCGGGTACACCCCCGACCAGTGGCCCGAGGACTTCGCCGCCGCCCAGTTCCGCAAGCTCGCCGCGGACCTGGCCGACGAGGCCGGCCTGCCCGCCGCGCTGCTGGTCGCCGACGACTCCGGGGACCGCGCCGTGATCGGCTCCGGCGAGCCCGCCCTGACCGTCGAGGGCCCCGTCCGGGCGCTCACCGCCTGGCTCTCCGGCCGCTCCGACGGCGCCGCCCTGCGCCGCACCCCCGACACCGGCCTCCCCCCGCTTCCCCCGATGGGCTGACCGCGCGAGGATGACCCTGAACCCTGTAGCCGGAGCCGGACGAGGAGCAGTGGCATGACGTACCACGGAGCGGTCAAGGTCGGCGGACCGCCGGACGTGCGCGAGCTGGCCCACCTGATCATCACCAAGGTCGCCGTCGGTCCGTACGACAACAACGCCTACCTGCTGCGCTGCCGGGCCACCGACGAGCAGCTGCTGATCGACGCGGCCGCGGACGCCCCGGTGCTGCTGGAGACCGTCGGCGACGAGCTGGCCACCGTGGTCACCACCCACCGGCACCACGACCACTGGGGCGCCCTCACCGAGGTGGTCGCCACCACCGGCGCCCGCACCGCCGCCGGCGAGCACGACGCCGAGGGCATCGACGTCCCCACCGAGCTGCCGCTCGCGGACGGCGACACCCTGCGGGTCGGCCAGGTCGGGCTCACCGTCCGCCACCTGGTCGGACACACCCCGGGCGCGATCGTGCTGGTCTACGACGACCCCCAGGGCCACCCGCACGTCTTCACCGGCGACTGCCTCTTCCCGGGCGGCGTCGGCAACACCTGGGGCGACCCGGAGGCCTTCCGGACCCTCTTCCGGGACGTCAACGAGAAGATCTTCGACGTCCTCCCCGACGAGGCCTGGGTCTACCCCGGCCACGGCAACGACACCACCCTCGGCGCCGAACGCCCCCACCTCGACACCTGGCGCGAGCGCGGCTGGTAGTCCGCGCCCGGGGCGGGCCCGCCCCGGGTACGCCACAGGCCCCCGCGACGCAGTCGGTCGCGGGGGCCTGTGGCGCGCTACGGGCGGGGTCAGGCGTCGAGCTTCGCCTGCTCGTGCTCGGCCTCGGCGGCCTTCTTGGAGGCCCGCAGGCTGGTGAACGTGGTGACGGCCAGCACCACCACGATGAAGCCCAGCGAGAACGGGATGCCGATCTCCGGGACGTTCGCCCCGGCCTCGTGGGCAGCGTGCAGCACCAGCTTCACGCCGATGAAGCCGAGGATCACCGACAGGCCGTACGACAGGTGGACCAGCTTCTTCAGCAGGCCGCCGATCAGGAAGTACAGCTGGCGCAGGCCCATCAGGGCGAAGGCGTTGGCGGTGAAGACGATGTACGGGTCCTGGGTGAGGCCGAAGATGGCCGGGATCGAGTCCAGGGCGAACAGCACGTCCGTGGTGCCGATCGCCAGCATGACGATCAGCATCGGGGTGATCAGCCGGCGGCCGTTCTCCCGGACGAGGAGCTTGGTGCCGCGGTAGTCGTCGGTGGCCGGGAAGCGCCGCGTGATCGACTTCAGCAGGCGGTTCTCCTCGAACTCTTCCTCCTCCTCGTCGGCCCGGGCCTCCTTGACCAGCTTCCACGCCGTCCAGATCAGGAAGGCGCCGAAGATGAAGAACACCCAGGAGAACTCGGAGACCAGCGCCGCGCCGCCCGCGATGAACACCGCGCGGAGCACCAGGGCGATGATCACACCGAACATCAGCACGCGCTGCTGGTAGATCCTGGGCACCGCGAACTTGCCCATGATCAGGATGAACACGAAGAGATTGTCGACACTGAGCGACTTCTCCGTGATGTACCCGGCGAAGAACTCACCGGCCGGCTGCGCCCCGGAGTGCCACCAGAGGAACCCGCCGAAGATCAGCGCCAGCACGACCCAGACGGCCGTCCAGATCCCGGCCTCCTTGATCGAGACCTCGTGCGGCTTGCGACCACCGATGAAGAAATCGGCCACGATCAGGGCGATCAGCACACCGATCGTCGTGACCCACATGGTTACGGAAACGTCCACTACTGCTCCTCCGGCAGGTAGGCGAGACAGTCATCGTCACTGCCGGAGGTCTCTTCCGCCCGTCGGGCCGGCCGCCCCGGGGCGCCGCGATGGGCGCCCGTGATGACGGGGTCGGCTGTCGAGGAATACTCCCCTCCGCTGCCATCGAGAGTAACAGGAAGGGCAAAGGAAGGTAAAGAAGGTAAAGAACCGCCCCCGGGCTGCGCCGTCCGCGCGGCCCTGCGCCGTCCGGGCCGGTCGGCCCGTCCCGCGCGGGCCGGCTAGAGGTAGGGCTCGATCGCGGGCAGCAGGTCCTGGAAGGTACGCCCCTTCGCCGGCGCCCCGATCGCCTGCATCTCCCAGCCGCCGTCGCCGTCCCGGACCACCTTGGCCATGATCTGCCCGGTGTGCGGCCCGCCGCCCGCCAGCTCGTAGCGCGCCAGCTCCACCCCGGTGGTCTCGTCCACCAGCCGGCAGTGCGCCCGCTGCACCTCGGCGAAGGTCTGCCCGGTGTACGAGCTCACCGTGAACACCACCTGGGTGATGTGCGCCGGCACGTGCAGCAGGTCGACCAGGATCGCCTCGTCGTCCTCGGCCCCCGACCCGCCCTCCAGGTTGTCCCCGGTGTGCCGCACCGAGCCGTCGTTGCTCTCCAGGTGCTGGAAGAACACCACGTCGGACGGGGTCCGCTCGGCGTACAGCAGCGCCGAGGCGTCCAGGTCGATCGTCCTGGACCGGCTGCCGAACAGGCCCCGCTTGGGGGCCGCCTGCCAGCCGAGGCCCATCCGGACCACGGTCAGGGCGCTGCCCGGCCCCTTCTGGAGGCTGACCCGCTGCCCCTTGGCAAGGTTCACCGACACGACGTTGTCCTCTCTGCCGGCCATGCGGTCGCTGCCGCCCGGCACCCCGGTGGAACACCCCGTCGCCGTCCCCCGGCTGAGGCCCCCTCTGCTACGGCCCGTGCCCGTCCCGTGAGCGCGATGCCGCAGGCCAGCCTAGGCCCTGCGGCGCCCCCGCCCCGCCAGGGTTTCCCCGTTTGTGGCAAGGCTGAGACACCGCCGGGCTTGACCGGTGCCATTCCGGCCAAGCCCCGCCCCCGCCCCACCCGTCCCGTCAGGCCACCCCGGCCTCGCGCATCTGCCGCAGCTCCCTCTTCAGCTCCTTGACCTCGTCGCGGAGCCGGGCGGCGACCTCGAACTGGAGGTCGGCGGCGGCCGTGTGCATCCGGTCGGTCATCTCCTGGATCAGATCCGCCAGCTCGGCGGCCGGCAGGGACTTCGCGGGCTTGCGGTCCGCGCCCAGCGACGGCACCGGGGCCTTGCCCTTGCCCTGGTTGCGGTAGCCGCTGGACAGCAGCTCGTCGGTGTCCACGTCCTCCCGGGCGAGGGTGTCCAGGATGTCGCCGATCTTCTTCCGCAGCGGCTGCGGATCGATCCCGTGCTCCTTGTTGTAGGCCTGCTGCACGGCCCGGCGGCGGTTCGTCTCGTCGATCGCCTTCTCCATCGACGGGGTGATCCGGTCCGCGTACATGTGGACCTGGCCGGAGACGTTGCGGGCCGCGCGGCCGATCGTCTGGATCAGTGACGTCCCGGAGCGCAGGAAGCCCTCCTTGTCCGCGTCCAGGATCGCCACCAGCGACACCTCGGGCAGGTCCAGGCCCTCACGCAGCAGGTTGATGCCGACCAGTACGTCGTACCGGCCCGCCCGCAGCTCGCGCAGCAGCTCCACCCGGCGCAGGGTGTCCACGTCGCTGTGCAGGTACCGGACCCGGATGTCCAGGCCGAGCATGTAGTCGGTGAGGTCCTCGGCCATCTTCTTGGTCAGCGTGGTGACCAGCACGCGCTCGTCCCGCTCCACCCGCGCCCGGACCTCGTGCACCAGGTCGTCGATCTGCCCCTCGGTCGGCTTGACGATCACCTCGGGGTCGATCAGGCCGGTCGGGCGGATGATCTGCTGCACCTGGCCGTCGCCGCGCGACAGCTCGTACGGGCCCGGCGTCGCCGACAGGTACACCGTCTGGCCGATCCGCTCCAGGAACTCCTCCCACTTCAGCGGGCGGTTGTCCATCGCGGACGGCAGCCGGAAGCCGTGCTCCACCAGCGTGCGCTTGCGCGAGGCGTCGCCCTCGTACATCGCGCCGATCTGCGGGACGGTGACGTGCGACTCGTCGATGACCAGGAGGAAGTCCTCCGGGAAGTAGTCCAGCAGGGTGTTCGGCGGGGAGCCGGGCTCGCGGCCGTCGAAGTGCATCGAGTAGTTCTCGACGCCCGAGCAGGTGCCGATCTGGCGCAGCATCTCGATGTCGTAGGTGGTGCGCATCCGCAGCCGCTGGGCCTCCAGCAGCTTGCCCTGCTTCTCCATCCGGTCGAGCGTCTGCGCCAGCTCCGTCTCGATGCCGGCGACCGCGCGCTCCATGCGCTCGGGGCCCGCCACGTAGTGCGAGGCGGGGAAGACGTAGACGGACTCGTCCTGGCTGATGATCTCGCCGGTGAGCGGGTGCAGCGTGTACAGCGCCTCGATCTCGTCGCCGAACATCTCGATCCGGACGGCGAGCTCCTCGTAGACCGGGAAGATCTCGATGGTGTCGCCGCGCACCCGGAAGGTGCCGCGGCTGAAGGCCACGTCGTTGCGGGCGTACTGGATGTCCACGAAGCGGCGCAGCAGCACGTCCCGGTCGACCTCCTGGCCGACCTTGAGCTGCACCATCCGGTCCACGTACTCCTGCGGCGTGCCGAGGCCGTAGATGCAGGAGACCGAGGCGACCACGATCACGTCGCGGCGGGTGAGCAGCGAGTTCGTGGCCGAGTGCCGCAGCCGCTCGACCTCCTCGTTGATCGAGGAGTCCTTCTCGATGTAGGTGTCCGTCTGCGGGACGTACGCCTCGGGCTGGTAGTAGTCGTAGTACGAGACGAAGTACTCGACCGCGTTGTTCGGCAGCAGTTCGCGGAACTCGTTCGCCAGCTGCGCGGCCAGCGTCTTGTTCGGCGCCATCACCAGGGTGGGCCGCTGCAGCTTCTCGATCATCCAGGCCGTGGTGGCCGACTTCCCGGTGCCGGTGGCACCGAGCAGCACGACGTCCTTCTCCCCTCCCCTGATCCGCCGTTCCAGCTCGGCGATCGCCGCCGGCTGGTCACCGTTCGGCTGGAAGGGGCTGACGACCTCGAAGGGCGCCACGGACCGCTCAATACTCGTGATGGGACGCACGCCTCCACCGTACGGCCCACCACTGACAACCGGCGCCGCTTCGGTCAGGCCGCGTGCGGCTCGAACCTTATGGCGGGCTCGCGGGCCGGGTCGATGCGGACCGCGGCGTCGAAGGCGGAGGCCAGGCACTCGATCAGCAGCAGGGTCGGATCGACTCCGCTCTCCTCGATGCTTTCCAGCGTCTCCTCGTCCAGCCCGGCCCGCGCGGCCAGCTCGGCCAGCGTCCACCCGAGCGCGGAGCGGCGGGCGTACACGGCCTCGGCCAGCGCCATCCGCCGGCCGGCCGCCCGGTACTCCTCGCTCTCGCGGTGCTCCGGCGGCACGATCCAACGGGTGTGGTAGCCGCTGCTCATCGGTCCTCCTCGTCCCTGTCGTAGACCTGGTGGTCGTCGGCGGGCATGTGCTCGGCCTCGCACGTCTTCTGGGCGCGGCGGGCCCGCTCGACTTCGTCCGTCTCCCGGCTCCTAGTCTTGCGGAAGACCGTCAGCAGCACAGCCCGCCGTCCGGGAGCCAGCCAGTAGGTGATCCGCATCGGCCCGATCCGCAGTTCCCGCAGCGGCCCGCCGAGGTGGCTCGCCAGCGGGAAGGGCAGCAGCTCGCCGTCCTCGGCCAGGCGGTCGGCCGCGCGCTCGGCCGCCCGGTACTCGGCGAGCGGGCATCCGCGCAGCCAGGAACGGACCTCGGGCTCGATCTCGACGGTGTAGGCGGCCCGGGTGCCGGTCATGCGTCCCCCCTCTGCTCCGTCAGGGAGCAACGCGTGACCGGGGCCGGGGTTACGGGTTCAGGCCTTCGCGCTGTCGCGGGCGAGGGCGACGAGGCGGGAGACGGCGCGCAGGTACTTCTTGCGGTAGCCGCCGCGGAGCAGCTCGTCGGGGAAGACCCGGTCGAAGGGGAGGCCGGAGGCGGTGA
This sequence comes from Kitasatospora sp. NPDC056446, assembly GCF_042796115.1. NCBI lineage: Bacteria > Bacillati > Actinomycetota > Actinomycetes > Kitasatosporales > Streptomycetaceae > Kitasatospora > Kitasatospora sp. NPDC056446. The sequence goes on from NZ_JBHTRF010000046.1 coordinate 19,984, forward strand.
CGGGCAGTTCGCGGTCGTACATGCGGTCGGCGAGGACGACCAGGCGCAGCGCGGTGGACTGGTCGTCGACCTGGTGCACGCCGCGCAGGCAGACCGCGCTGACGTCGTCCAGCAGGGCGCCGTAGCGGCTGGGGTGGACGGCGGAGAGGTGGGCGAGCAGGGCGTCGAAGTCGTCCAGGGAGGCGCCGGGGGTGCGGGCGGCGGCGGCTTCGACGGCCTCGTCGGTGTACGGCGGCGGGGCGTCGGGCAGGCCGCGGTGGCGGTAGTCCTGGCCGTCGATCCGCAGCGGGCGGAAGTGCGCGGACAGGCCCTGGATCTCGCGCAGGAAGTCGGCGGCGGCGAAGCGGCCCTCGCCGAGCTTCTCCGGCAGGGTGTTCGAGGTGGCGCACAGCTTGACGCCGGCCTCGACCAGGCGGCCGAGGAGGGTGGAGACCAGCACGGTGTCGCCCGGGTCGTCCAGCTCGAACTCGTCGATGCAGAGCAGGGTGTGCCCGGAGAGGGTGCGGACGGCCTGCTGGAAGCCGAGCGCGCCGACCAGGTTGGTCAGCTCGACGAAGGTGCCGAAGGCCTTGGGGCCGGGGGCGGCGTGCCAGAGCGAGGCGAGCAGGTGGGTCTTGCCGACGCCGTAGCCGCCGTCGAGGTAGACCCCGGCGGGACCGGTGGGCGCGGGGGCGGAGCGGCGGAACCAGCCGCGCTTGGGCGCGGAACCGTTTCCTCCCGCGAGGGTGGCCGCGAACTGCTCCAGCACCTGGACGGCCTCGTACTGGCTGGGCTGGGTCGGGTCCGGGATGTACGACCCGAAGCTCACGTCGGCGAACCGGGGCGGCGGGACCATCTCGGCGACCAGCCGCTCGGCGGGCACCACGGGGCGGCGGTCGGTGAGCGCGATCGGGGAGCCGGACGCGCTCGCGGCGGCTATCGACTCGGTCGCGGTGTCGGGGCGGGAGGCTGCGGGCACATCAGTAGAGGGTACGCCTGGTCCCCGCGCCATTCGAACCGCCTCCGGCCTCCCCCGAACGGCCCACGGTGGAAGACTGAGGGCATGCAACAGTTGATCAGCCCGCTCGCCGCGACGGTCGCCGATCCGGCCGCACTGGAATCGCTCGCCGCCGTGTACGCGTACCCCGAACAGGTGAATCGGGGCCGCCCCTGGCTGCGCGCCAACATGGTGTCCGGCCTGGACGGCGGGGCGAAGCTCGACGGGCTGTCCGAGGGGCTCTCCGGGGACGCCGACAAGCGGATCTTCGGGGTGCTGCGGGCGCTGTCGGACGTGGTGCTGGTCGGCGCGGAGACGGTCCGCGCGGAGGGCTACCGGCCGGCCCGGGCCCGCAAGGAGTTCGCGGCGGCGCGGGCGGCGGCCGGGCAGGCGCCGGCCCCGGCGATCGCGGTCGTGACCCGCTCGCTGCACCTGGACCTGACCGCGCCGCTGTTCACGGACCCGCTGGTCAGGACGGTGGTGATCACCACCGAGGACGCCCCCGAGGAGCGCCGCCGCGCGGTCGCCGAGGTGGCCGACCTGGTCCTCGCCGGGACCGGTTCGGTGGACCTGCGGGCGGGCGTGGCGGCCCTGGCCGAGCGGGGCTGGACGCGGCTGCTGACCGAGGGCGGTCCGCGCCTGCTGGGGCAGCTCGCGGCGGCGGGCCTGCTGGACGAGCTGTGCCTGTCGCTGGCCCCGCTGCTCACCGGCGGCGACGCGCCGCGCATCCTCCACGATGCGCAAATGCCTGACGTGCAGCGGATGCGACTGGTCTCATTGATCGAGCAGAAAGGATTCCTCTTCACCCGCTACCTGCGTCGCCCGGGTTCGGAATGACCCCGTGACCCCTCGATCGTGATCCCGTTATGCGATGCCGGGGCCCGGGGGCCGGCCACTGGAAGGACTCACGTGTTCAAGACGGTACTGATGATCGAAAAGGCTCTCTCCGACGCGGACGTGGAGCTCGTCACCACGCTCCACAGCGACGAGAAGGTCTCCTTCGTCGTCCTGATGCAGCCTCGCGGCAAGCAGGACGAGCTGCTGCGGGCGCTGGACGACGTGGCCCTCGGCCACCTCGACAAGGTGGTGCACGAGCACGACGAGTCCGAGAGCGGGCCCACCGTGGCCACCGAGTCGCTGGAGCACAGCCTGCGCCACCTGCGCTCGGCCGGGGCCGCCGCGGTGGGCGAGCTGGTCGAGGAGAAGCCGCTGGAACGGCTGCGCGCGGTGGTCGAGGAGCACCGGGCCGACGAGGTGGTGGTGCTCACCTCCCCGCACTTCGTGGAGGAGTTCTTCCACCGCGACTGGGCCTCCCAGGCCCGGCACAAGGTGGGGGTGCCGGTGCTCAGGCTGTTCGCCAGCGACTCCTGACTCCGCGCGCCGGTGGTGCAGAATCGTCCTTGCGGTCCGTCCGCGAGGACGGTTCTGTCGTCTGCGGCGCCTGCGGCGTCCCCGACGTCCGTGGCGTCGCCCCGCACCGAACCGTCCGCCCGCCCTGTCTGCCCCCGCCCGTACGGAGCCACGCCTTGAACGACGCCGCGCACGACCTGCACGCCCCGCACTTCATCGGCATCGGCGGCGCCGGGATGTCCGGCCTGGCGAAGATCCTCGCAGTGCGCGGTGCCAGCGTCTCCGGCAGCGACTCCAAGGAGTCCGAGACCGTCCTCGCGCTGCGCGCCCTCGGTGCCACCGTGCACGTCGGCCACGCCGCCGAGCACGTGCCGGACGGCACCAGCAGCGTGGTCGTCTCCAGCGCGATCCGCGCCGACAACCCGGAGCTGGCCGCGGCCCGGGAGCGCGGCATCCCGGTGGTGCACCGCTCCGACGCGCTGGCCGCGCTGATGGGCGGCCGCCGCGCGCTCGCGGTGGCCGGCACCCACGGCAAGACCACCACCACCAGCATGCTCGCCGTCGCCCTCGGCGAGCTGGGCCTGGACCCGTCCTACGCGATCGGCGGCGACCTCGACGCGCCCGGCTCCAACGCCCACCACGGCACCGGCGAGATCTTCGTCGCCGAGGCCGACGAGAGCGACCGCAGCTTCCACAAGTACGCGCCCGAGGTGGCGATCGTGCTCAACGTGGAGCTGGACCACCACGCCAACTACGCCTCGATCGACGAGATCTACGAGTCCTTCGAGACCTTCGTCGGCCGGATCGTCCCCGGCGGCACCCTGGTGGTCTCCGCCGACCACGACGGCGCCCGCGAGCTGACCTCCCGGGTGACCGGCCGCGAGGACCTGAACGTGGTCACCGTCGGCGCCGCCGAGGACGCCGACGTCCGGGTGCTCTCGGTGGTCGCCCGCGGCATGACCAGCGAGGTCACCGTCGTCCTGGACGGCACCGAGCTGACCTTCACCGTCTCGGTGCCCGGCCGGCACTACGCCCACAACGCCGTCTCCGCTCTGGCCGCCGGCGTCGCGCTGGGCGTCCCGGCCGCCGACCTGGCCAAGGCGCTCGGCGCCTACACCGGGGTGCGCCGCCGCCTCCAGCTCAAGGGCGAGGCCGCCGGCGTCCAGGTGATCGACTCCTACGCCCACCACCCCACCGAGATGACCGCCGACCTGGAGGCGATCCGCGAGGGGCTGGACGGCGCGGGCCGGGTCCTGGTCGTCTTCCAGCCGCACCTGTTCAGCCGCACCCAGCAGCTCGCCGAGGAGATGGGCCGGGCCCTGGCCCTGGCCGACGCCTCGGTGGTGCTCGACATCTACCCGGCCCGCGAGGACCCGATCCCCGGCGTGACCAGCGAACTGATCATCGACGCCGCCCTCCGGGCCGGTGCCGAGGTCACCGCCGAGCACTCCTTCGCCGCCGCCCCCGCCCTGCTGGCCGGCCTCGCCCGCCCGGGCGACCTGCTGCTCACCATGGGCGCGGGCGACGTCACCAACCTCGGGCCGGCCATCCTGGACAACCTGCGGGGAGGCCTGGAGCACCTCGCGAACGTTGCTTCCAACGTCTGACCTACGTCCACCGCGACCGGGAGCCGTGATGAGCTACGAGATCGAGAAGACCGAAGCCGAGTGGCGCGAGCAGCTCAGCCCCGAGGAGTACCACGTGCTCCGCGAGGCGGGCACCGAGCGCCCGTTCGTCGGCGAGTACACCGACACCAAGACCGTCGGCGTCTACGGCTGCCGGGCCTGCGGAGCCGAGCTGTTCAGCTCCGAGACCAAGTTCGACAGCCACTGCGGCTGGCCGTCCTACTACGCGCCGCTGGCCGGGGACCGGGTCCAGTACATCGAGGACACCACGCTCGGCATGCGCCGGGTGGAGGTGCGGTGCGCGCGCTGCGGCGGGCACCTGGGGCACGTCTTCGAGGGTGAGGGCTACGGCACCCCGACCGACCAGAGGTACTGCATCAACAGCATCTCGCTGACGCTCCGGCCGGCCGAGTAACGGCGGACGGGCGGCGACGGCCGTCGTCGGCCCGGAGGCCCGGAGGCCAGGAGGCCAGGAGGCCCAGAGGCCAGGACACCCCGCGGTGTCCTGGCCTCCTGCCGTCCGGCCCGGTCCCACTCGGCCGGCGACCGCTCAGCCGGCGACCGCTTCGAAGCGGACCGGGAGGTGGACCAGGGCCCGGTGGAACGGGCCCGGGCGCCAGAGCAACTCCTCGGCCGGGCCGGCCAGTTCGAGGTCGCTGAGGCGGCTGCCGAGCTGCTCGATCGCGGTGATCGCGATCAGCAGGGCCGGGTCCCGGGCCGGGCAGGCGTGCGGGCCGGCCGCCCAGGCCAGGTGGGCGCTCTCGCCGCTGCGCAGCTCGCCGTCGTCGGTGGGCGGCGCGGCCTGGGAGTTGGCCGCCGCGTAGGAGACCAGGACCAGGGTGCCGGCCTTGATCTCGCGGCCGTGGAAGACGATGTCGTAGCGCGGGTAGTGGGCGGAGAGGTTGGCGAGCGGCGGCTCGTGCCAGAGCACCTCGTCGATCGCCTGGTGGGCGGTCATCGCGCCGCCGAACAGCGAGCCGGCGTAGCGGGCGTCGGTGAGCAGGCGCAGCAGGGCGTTGCCGATGAGGTTGGTGGTCGGCTCGTGCCCGGCGATCATGGTCAGGGTGATCTGCCGGATCACCTCGTCGTCGTCCAGTCCGACCGGGTGGGTGACGAACCAGGAGGCGAGGTCGTGCCGGGGGCGTTCGCGGCGCTCGGCGACCATGGCGGTGATCACCGCGAGGAGTTCCCCGTAGGCGGCGCCGGCCTTGGCGGTGGACTCGATCAGCCCGGTGATCGCGCCGACCACCCGGTCCCGGTGCTCCTCGGGCACGCCGAACCAGGTGGTCAGCACGAAGGCGGGCAGCTGGCGGGCGTACTGGGCGATCAGGTCGGCGTGGCCGGTGCCGGCGAAGCGGTCGATCAGCCGGTGGGCGGCCTCGGCGACCTGGCGCTGGAGCCGGTGCGGTTCGAACAGCGCCAGGGCGTCGGTGATCACCGCCCGGTAGCGCGCGTGCGTCTCGCCGTCGCTGAACAGGGCGGTCGGGCGGTAGCCGAGCACCGGCAGCAGCGGGGAGTCCGCCGGGACGGTCCGCTGCCAGGCGCGGGAGTCCTTGGAGAAGGTGTCGGAGTCGCGCAGCAGGTCCAGGGCGGCCTGGTAGTCGGTGACCAGCAGGGCCTCGACGCCGGGCGCGATCTCCACCGGGGCCACCGGGCCGTGCCGGCGCAGCCGCTCGTAGACCAGCTGGGGGTCGGCGGCGAAGACCGGGCCGTGGATCGGGGTCGGACGGGTCTCGACGGTCACGGGCGTTCCTCGGTGGCGGTGGAGGCGGTGGAGGCGGCGGTGGCGGTGGAGGCGGTGGAGGCGGCGGGCAGGGCTTCGAGGACGTGCTCGGCCAGCGCGATCAGCGCGTCCAGGCTGCCCTCGCGCTCGCGGGCGTCGCAGAGCAGCAGCGGGGTGGTGGGGTGCAGGTCCAGGTGGGCGCGCAGGACCTCGGGCGGGTGGTCCGGCGCGTCCGGGAAGCGGTTGACGGCGACGGCGTAGGGCAGGCCCTGCTCCTCGACCATGTCCATGATCTCGAAGGAGTCGGCCAGCCGCCGGGTGTCGGCGAGCACCAGGGCGCCGAGGGCGCCGCGGGCGATGTCCTGCCAGAGCGGGAAGAAGCGGCGCTGGCCGGGGGTGCCGAACATGTAGAGCACGACGTTGCCGGGCAGGGTGAGCCGGCCGAAGTCCACCGCGACGGTGGTGGTGGACTTCTCGGGCAGGCCCGCCAGGTCGTCGACCGGCCGCCCGGTCTCGGTCATCGCCTCCTCGGTGTGCAGGGTGGCGATCTCCGAGAGGGTGCGGATGAGCGTGGTCTTGCCGACCCCGAACGGGCCGGCGACCACCAGTTTCATCAGCGTCTGGTCCCGGTCGGGCAGGTAGCCGACCCGGTCCGGCGGCCCGACGGGGGCGCCGTCCGGGTCACCGGAGCGCACGGAGTCCAACGAGGAGCCTCTCGACGAGGGAGCGGTCGGTCTGCTGGGCCCGCGGGATCGGCGCACGGGCGTGCAGGCAGCCCGTCTCGACCAGGTCGGCCGCGAGGAAGACCGTGGCGCTGACCGGCAGGCGCAGGTGCGCGGCGGCCTCCACCACGGTGAGCGCGCCGGGGCGCAGCAGGTCCCAGAGCCGGCGGTGTTCGGGTTCGAGCCCGGTCGGCGGTTCGGCGCGGTCGGCGAACAGGACGGTCAGCCGCTCGAAGCCCTCGGTGCCGGGGCGGCTGCGGCCGCCGGTGGCCAGGTAGGCGGGCACCATCCGCCTGCGGGGGACGGCGGTCATGACCGGACGGTGTCGTCCTGCTGCCGGGACGGGCTCGCGAGCGCGCGGCCCAGGGCGGCGACCTGCACCTGCATCTGGTAGGACACGTTGCCGAGTTGGGCGTCCGGGGTGGTGAACACGGCGAGTGAGGTGTTCTCCCCGGCGGGGACGACGATGGCGTAGCCGAGGTCGGACTCCACCACGGTCTGGGCCAGCCGGGGGCGCTCGGTGTCGGTGAACGCGGTGGTGAACGCGCGGGCGGCGGCGTGCACGGTGGCGGTCATCGCGGCGACCCGCTCGGCGGAGGCCCGCCCCAGGCCGTCCGAGGCGCCCTCGACCAGGCCGTCCCCGGTGGCGATGACCGCGTGCAGCACCCCCGGCAGCTCCAGCAGCGGGGTCAGCACCCACGAGATCTCGTCGGTGGCGGTCGGGCTGGGCGTGCTGGTCACTGCTCGGCTCCTTCTAAGGGCGTCGGGCCGGTGGTGTGGCCACCGGGGTCGGGGTCGGCGGTGGTGTCGCCGGGGGTTCCGGCACCGGCGGCGGTGACGGTGACGGTGGCGGTGGCGATGGCGGTCGGGGAACCGGCGGTGGTGCCGCCGTTCCCGGACGCGGCGTCCGCCCGTGCGGCCCGCGCCACGGCGGCGCGGCCGGAGTCGGTGCCCTGTTGCAGCGCCTGCCAGTGGGCGGCGGCCTGTTCTGGGGTGCGCCCGGGGGCGGCCGGGGCCGTGGTGGCGGGGGGCGCGGGGGCGGCGGGGGTACCCGGCTCCTCGGCGGCCGTCGGGCGGCGGCGGCGCCGGGTGGGCAGGCCGCTGCCGTCGTCGGCCGGAGAGTCCGGCGAGTCCGGCGAGCCGGCCGCCTCCGGGGCGCCGGCGGTCTCCGGGGCACCGGCCGCTGCCGGAGGCCGCGGGGAGGCTGCCGTCCCCGCAGCCTCCGCCACCGGGCGGGCCGTGCCCGGGTCGGGCACCACGTGGATGGCCGGTGCCGGGTGCGGGCCCGGCTGGTGGTGGCGGTCGGCGAGCCGCGGGCCGTCCTGCTCGTCGGCGTCGCGCATCGGCGGGACGGCGGCGACGGTGGGCGCGGGGGCGGGCCCGGCGCCGGCCCGCAGCGGCAGCGGGGTGAGCACCGACAGCTGTTGCCCGTCGTCGACGACGGTGACCAGTCCGGCCGGGATGCGCAGGATGGTCCGCATGCCGCCGTACGGCGAGGGCTCGATGTGGCAGGCGAAGCCGTACTGGCGGGCGAGCTTGCCGATCACCGCGAAGCCGGTCTTGGGCGGGTTGCCGAGTTCGGTGAGCAGGACGTCCGGCGGGCCGGCGAGCAGTCGGCGGGCGCGGCGCAGCTGGTCCTCGTCCATGCCGATGCCGCTGTCGTCGATGATCACCAGCGCGCCGCGGCCGCCCTGTTGGACGGTCACCGGGACGTCGGTCTCCGGGTGCGAGTAGGAGGTGGCGTTGGCGAGCAGTTCCGCGATGGTGACGGCGATCGGCTCGGCGGCCCGGGCGACCACCGCCAGCCGGTGCTCCCGCAGGTGGTTGGCGACCTTGACCCGGGCGTAGCCGGGCACCCGGGAGAGCGCGCCGACGACCACCTCGGCGAGCGGCGAGTCGGTGCGGGCGAGGCCGGGCCAGGCCTCGCAGAGCACGCCGACGGTCTGGATCCGGCGCAGCGCCACCTCGTTGCGGAAGTCGACCTCCAGCAGCCGGGGGTCGTCGTTGTCGTGCTGGAGCTGCTGGACGAGGCTCTGGATCTGGTAGAGCAGGGTCTGGATCCGGGAGGTGGCGCCGCGCATGGCGGCGCGGGCGGCGGCGTCGACCCGCTCGCGTTCGTCGGCGAGGGCGGCGGTGGCGGCGTCCAGGACGGACTGGAGTGCCCGGACCGCCTCGGGGCCGACGGCCCGCGGGTCCAGCGGGCCGACCAGCGGCGCGTTGGCGTGGGTGAGCCGGACGGCGGTGGCGGCGACCCGTTCCTGGGCGAGGTGGCCGATCTCGGCGAGCAGCGCGGCGGCGCGTGCCTCGGCGGTGGCGAGGCCCCGGTCGGCCTCCTCGGCGCGGGCGGTCGCGGCGGCGCTCTGCCGGGCGGCGTCCCGGGCGGCCTCCTGTGACTCCCGGACGGTGTCCCGGGCGGTGTCCTGCGCCTCGCGGGCGGCGTCCTGGGCCTCGCGGGCGGCGTCCTCGGCGGCGCGGGTGCGGCCCTCGGCCCGCCGGGCGTCCTCGGTGGAGCGCCGGGCGGTCTCCTGCGCCTCACGCACCTGCTGCTCGGCGCGGGCCAGGCGGCCCTCGGCGACGCGGGCGCGCTCCTCGCCCCGGGCGAGCGCGGTCTCGGCGGCTGTCGCCCGGGCCGCGGCCCCGGCCCGGCCGCGGGCGAGCACGGCCGCGGCCACGGCGGCGACCAGCGCCAGGGCGATCAGCGCGATCTGCGTCATCGATGTCCTCGGGGGTGCTTGCGGGTCGGGCCGGGCGGGGGCGTCGGGCCGGGCGGGGCCCGACGGGGGCGGAGCCGGGCGGGCGTCAGCCCCGGGCGGCGCGGGGGTGCGGGATCCGGGCGGCGTCCTCGGCCAGTTCCCGGGCGACCAGGGCGACCTGTCCCATGGCGTCCAGGACGCCCGGTGCCGCCGATCCGTCCAGGTGCCGGTACTCGGCCGCGACGGTGAGGACCAGCCGCTCGGGCAGGCCGAGTTCGGGGTGGCGCTGCTCGGCGATCACCCGCCGGGCGGCGTCCAGCGCGGGTATCCCGGCCGCGTGCAGGGTGTGGGCGCGCTCGCGGACGTACGCGAGGTAGCCGATGTGCTCCTGGACGCCGTCGCGGTCGAGCACCGGGCCGTGGCCGGGCACGAAGATCTCGGCGCCGGTGGCCAGCGCCTGCTCGCAGGCGCCGATGATGTTCTCCAGCGGGCCGGCCCAGTGCGAGGGGTGGTCGCCGGGCTGTTCGGGCGTCGAGGAGAAGATCACGTCGCCGGTGAAGACCGCGCGCTGGTGCGGGAGGTGGACCATCAGGTCGCCGCCGGTGTGGGCGGCGGGCAGGCTGGTGATCCGTACCGGGTACCGGCCGACCCGCAGCTCCAGTTCGCCGGTGAAGACGGTGTCCGGGTGCACCGGATCGGTGCCGGACCAGTCGAACCGCCCGAAGTGCTCCTTGAGGTAGCCGCCGAGCAGGGAGTCCGGGTCGCTCTCGGTGACCAGGGCGTGCTGCTGCTGCGGGGTGGGCTCCCAGTGGATGTGCTCCAGCGCCTCGCGGGTGGCGATCACCTCGGCGTCGGGCAGTACCCCGGCGCCCCACAGGTGGTCGCCGTTGGCGTGGGTGACGACCACCCGGTCGACGTCGACCCCGGTCGGCAGCAGTCGGCGGCTCGCGGCGAGGAACTCGCCGGCCATCGAGGGGTCGTAGGGGGTGTCGATCCAGAGCGCGGTCGCCTCGGAGGCGAGCAGCCCGCAGTTGGCCAGGCCCCAGCCCCGCTTCGGGGGGAGCCACACGTACAGGTCCTCGGCAATCGCGCTCACGTTCGCGCGGTTGATCGTCATGTGCGTGATTATGCCCATGATGTGTCAGGAGCGGGGTAAAACCTGTACGAACGCCCGGAGTTCGTGCCCCGGTCTCTCCCGGGCTGTCCGGATTCGCACTACGTGGTCGAGACCAATCGTCTCATTGCTCGGGACGACTCGCGGACACCTCGCCCCGCAGCCCGGGCGGGACCTCGGAGCGGGGCGCGGGCAGGGCCCGGCAGACCTCGACCGTGACGTCCACGGTGTCCAGCCCGATCACCCGGCCCTCCACCGCGACGAAGCCCTTCTCCCCCGAGCGGAAGAGCGCCGCCAGCGGGGAGGTCCGGCCCGCCGCGGTCAGCGCCTCCACCGCCATCGCCGAGCCGAAGGCGAACACCCCGCAGAGCACCACGCAGGGCGCGTGCCGGGGCGTACGGGTCACGAAGATGAAGCCGTGGTCGCGGATCAGCTCCCCGGCCGGGCTGTACAGCGCCTCGAAGGTCATCCCGCCCCAGCGGGCGCGGGCCTCGTCCGGGTACTCGATGGCGAAGTCCGGGAACACCGCGTCCAGCACGCCGCCGGAGTAGGCGTTGACGCTCGGGCCGCCGATCGAGAAGGTCGGCATCCGCGGGTCCTGCGCGCCGGCCACCACCAGCTCGATCGTCGCCTTCCGGTTGACCTTCCGCAGCAGGTCGGTCAGTTCCGCTATCGCCCTGGCCTCCGCCATCGGCATGAACAGCACGTTCTTCGGCCCGCGGCTGGTCAGCCGGCAGCCGTCGGCGGTGAAGGCGAACTCCTCGACCTCGATGCTCGGCGTGACGATCTGCACCCGGCTGTACGGCGCCAGCAGCGCCCGCAGGAAGCCGTAGCGCAGCAGCAGTCTGGTCCGGGCCAGGGAGCGGGCCGCGAGGAAGCCGATCGCGGCCGGCACCGATGCGATCAGCACCTGGAGCAGGATGTCCATGTCATCCCCCCGGAGGGACACTCGACCGCGAACTGCGGGCCCTGGTTACGTCCCCGTCCGTGGCCGGAAATACCCCTTTCACGGCGGTTCCGGTCGTCAGGATCACCGTCCGGAGTGCTACTTCAGGTGCTTGATGCCCTTGCGCTCCCCCGCGCAGCGCTCGTACCCGAGCCATCCGTTGATCGCGAGCATCGGGGCGTTGGTCTCGTCGTTGGAGGTGTACGCGTGCCGGTAGCCGGCCGCGGCGGCCAGCCGCAGCGACTCCAGCTTGGCCGCCTTGCTCAGCCCGCGCCCGCGGAACTCCCGGCGGCAGGCGGTGAACGCGGACCAGTAGCGGTCCGCGCCGTCGGTCTGCGCCATGGTGAACGCGACCGGCTCGCCGTCCGCCACGGCGACCACGGTCAGCGCGCGGTCCAGGTCCGGCCGGGCCCAATCGCCGTGCAGCCACTCCTGGTACTCCAGGGCGTCCATCGGCACCTCGCCGGGCTCGTCCCGGATGGCGTCCGCCTCGACCAGGAACAGCGGGTACGGGTCGTCCGCCCAGTCGGAGGCCGGGCGCAGTTCGACGCCGGCCGGCCGCCGGGGCGCCTGCGGCAGCGGCAGCGCCAGGTCCCGGCCGCCGAACTGCGCCTGGCGCCCGAGCTCGTAGCCCCGGGCGGCGCCGAAGGCCAGCGAGGCGGGCTCGTCGTCCAGCCAGGTGTGCAGCTCCGTCACCCCGTGCCCGGCCAGGTGCCGTTCGGCCGCGGCCAGCAGGGCGGTGGCCGCTCCGCGCCGCCGGAACTCCGGCAGCACGCTGCCGTTGGCGTGCCCGACACCGGCCGCCGTCGTCCCGAGCACCAGGCCGCAGCGGACCGTGCCGACCACCCGGCCGTCGAGTTCGGCGACGAAGGTCCGGTAGTGCTCGGCGGGATTCTGCCGCGCGTTCAGCCAGAGCATGGCCGCGGGCGTCGTCACCAGGTGTTCACGCCCGGCCTGGTGGGCCGCCACCGCGGCCTCGGCGTCCTCCGGGTGGAAGTCACGGATGGTCAGGGAAGTCAGAGAAGTCGAAGAAGTCATGGGTTCGCACACTAGCCCCGAGGGGCCCCGGACCGCCCTCGATTTTTCCGGCGACACGGCGCCCCACCTGCGCCGATGTATCGTACTCGGGACCAAAGTCCCTCACCTTCGGGACGACAAGCTCAAATAATGCTCTGAGATGCCCGGGTGAGGCTTGGCAGCCACCCCGCCCGGGGACATCCTCAGCACACGGCCGCGTGGTCCTGGCGACGGCGCCCGCACCACCCGACGGCCCTCCCATCCCAGCCCTCCGAAGGGGGCGAACCGATGACTTCCCCTGCTCTGGACCTGCCCGTACGGGCGACCGGCGGCGCCACCGCCCCCACCGGCCTGGGCGTCGGCCTCGGCTGGCGCAGCGAGATCGACACCGTGGTCGAGCGCCAACCCGGCCTGGACTGGGTCGAGGTGGTCGCCGAGAACGTCTGCGCCGGCCACCTGCCCGAGTCGCTGACCGTGCTGCGCGAACGCGGCGTCACCGTCGTCCCGCACGGCGTCGGCCTCGGCCTCGGCGGCGCCGACCGGCCCGACCCCGGCCGCCTCGCCGGACTCGCCGACACCGCGCTCGCGCTCGGCTCCCCACTGGTCAGCGAGCACCTCGCGTTCGTCCGGGCCGGCGGCCTGGAGGCCGGCCACCTGCTGCCCGTCCCCCGTACCCGGGACTCGCTGCGGGTGATCGCCGAGAACGTCCGGATCGCCCAGGACCTGCTCCCGGTGCCGCTCGCCCTGGAGAACATCGCCGCCCAGCTCGCCTGGCCGGACGACGAGTTCACCGAGGGACAGTTCCTCGCCGAACTGGTCGAACGCACCGGCGTCCGGCTGCTGATAGACGTCGCCAACCTGCACACCAACCGGGTCAACCTCGGCACCGACCCGGCCGCCGAACTCGACCGCCTGCCACTGGAGGCGCTCGCCTACGTGCACGTCGCGGGCGGCACCCTGGTCGACGGCGTCTGGCACGACACCCACGCCCACCCCGTCACCGAACCGGTGCTGGAGGTGCTGGCCGAGCTCTGCGCACGGGTCGCGCCACCCGGCGTCCTGCTGGAACGGGACGCGAACTTCCCGCCGCCCAGCGAGCTGGCCGGTGAACTGGACGCCATCCGCCGGGTGCTGGAGGGGAGCACCCGGTGACCGGCGGCCCGACCACCGCGACCGACCCGACCACGGCGACCGACCCGGGCACCGCGGAGGACTCCACCGACGCCGCCCGGGAGCGCCTGGCCCGGCGACAGGCCGAACTGCTGGCCGCCCTGGTGGCCGGCGGGCCGGTCCCGCCCGGCTTCGACCCGGCCCAGGTCCGCGCCCAGTCCACCGGCCTCGCCACCAAGCGGCGCGACACCACCGCGAAGGTCGCCCCGGAACTGCCCCGCCTGCTCGGGCCGCAGTACGGGCCGCTCTTCCTCGGCTACGCCCGCACCCACCCGCAGACCGGCGGCTACCGCGCCGACGCCCGGTCCTTCGCGCAGTGGGCGCTCACCGACGGCGGCCCGCTCGCCACCGACCACCGCCGGGCCCTGGAGCAGTGGCTCCACCCGGCTCCCGTACGGCCGCCCGGCCCGCTCACCCGGCTGCGCCGGGCCCTGCGCGGCTAGCGCTCCATCGTCACCCCGGGGGAACCGCCCATGTGGCACAACAGCTACTTCATCGTCCCGGCCGTCCTGCTCGCGGCGGCCGTCGTGTACGCCGTCCGGACCCGGCAGCGCATCGGCCACGTCGCGTTCGCCAAGGGCCTGCCCGGCCGCGGACTGCCGCTGCTCGACGCCGCGTTCCTGGCCGGCGGGCCGGGCCGGGTGTTCGACACCGCCCTGGTCCGGATGCACCTCTCCGAGCAGGTCGTGGTCAGCCGCTCCGGCCTGGTCACCCTCACCGGCGGCAAGCCGTACGACGCCGTCGACCAGGCGGTCCAGGAGGCCGTCGGCCGCACCGGCAGCCGCGAACTCGCCCCGCTGCGCCGGATGGTGAAGCGCTCCGCCGCCGTCCAGGAGATCGGCAACCGGCTCGCCGACCGCGGGCTGATGCGCCGCCCCGAACGGCTGCGGCGCGCCCGCACGGCCCGTCGGCTGCTCTGGCTCGCGATGCTCCTCGCCCTGCTCTCCATGCCGGCGTCCGTGCTGATCGACGACGGCGCCTTCGGCCACGACCGCCCCAACCTCGTGATCCCGGGCCTCCTGCTGCTCGTGGGCACCGCCACACTGCTCACCACCCGGCCGATCAGGAACCGGATCACCCCGGCCGGGGTCCGCCAGCTGTCCCTGATGAACGGATCGCCGTGGACGCCCCGGTCCGGGGTGTCGCCCCGGCTGGCCGGCGGCGCGCTGCTGGGCGCCCTCGCGCTCGGCGGACTGGCCGCCGCCGGGCTGGAGGACCAGGAGCTGGAGGCCGCGATGCTGGCCGGGGCGGCCGACGAGGAGGCGATGCAGCAGGCCACCATGTCGACCCTGCTCGGATCGTCGTCCTCGTCCTCGTCCTCGTCCTCCTCCTCGTCGTCGGGTTCGTCGGGCTCGTCGTGCTCCTCCGCCTCCTGCGGCGGCTCCGCCACCTGGTGCGGCTCCTCGGACTCCGGGTCCTCCGGCTGCGGGACGTCCAGCTGCGGGTCGAGCTCCAGCAGCTGCGGATCCTCGTCGTCCAGCTGCGGCTCCTCGTCCTCCAGCTGCAGTTCCTCGTCCTCCTCCAGCTGCGGATCGAGCTGCGGCGGCGGTGGCTGCGGTTCCTGACCCCGGCCCGGGACGAACCGCCGCGGTTCGTCCCGGAACGGCGGTTCGTCCCCCGGCTGACGTCACAGTTCGGTATCGCGGACCGGGAAGCCGTTCCCCCCGCCATCCGGCGAGGCATACAACAAGGCCATGTGGTTGCTGTTCCTGATCCCGGCCTGTGTCGCAGCGGTGCTCTCCTGCCTCCGGCTGGTCCGGATGACCGCCACCGCCGACGCCCTGGCCGAACAGGACGGACTGCGCCCGCCCGAAGCCGTCGGCATCGGGCTGTACGAGACCGCGTACCTGGCCGGCGGCCCGGACCGGGTGGTCGAACTGGCCCTCGTCCTGATGGCCGGACGGGGCAGGCTGCACCTCGCGCACACCGGCTGGACCACCGTGGTCGACCCCAGGGGCCGCAGCCGCCTGGAACGGGCGGTCATCACCACCGTCGGCCCCGAGGGCCAGTGCCGTACGGACGGGCTGCGCCAGGCCATGGCCGAACACCCCACCGTGCTGGAGATCGGCGCCCGGCTCGCCCTGGCGGGCCTGGCCACCCCGGCCCTGGTGCAGCGCAACACCGTCGTGGTGGTCCGGCACGTCCGGCACGCGCTGCTGCTGACCCTGCTCCTGCTGGCCGCCTCACTGGCCCTCAGCGGCTTCACCGGCGGTGACACCGTCGCCCCGATCGCCTGGTTCTCGCTGCCGCTGATCCTCACCTCGGGCACCCTGCTGATGGCCCGGGTCGACGTCTACCCGTACACCCGCTGGGCCTCCCCGATCGGCCAGGAGGTGCTGCGGGAGGTCCGCCCGGCCCGCCAGCGCGGCCTCGCCGACGACGAGGAGCGCGAACTGCTCACCGCCGTCGCCATGAACGGCCCGGCCGTCCTCCCCGACGCCCGCCTCCGCGCCGCCCTGCGCCCGCACCGCACCTGACACCGCTCCTCGCCTGACCTGCGGAAAAGCAGCTGCGCACGGCGGCCGGGACGGGGCACACTCCTCCCCATGGACCCACGCGACCCCGACCGACCGGGCCTCGGCAGCAAGGAGCGCGCGGCGCTCGACCGCGCCCGGCACGAGGGCCGCCCCGTCCGGCTGCACCGCTCGATCCCCGGCGCGGACCGGCTGGACGGCTTCGTCCTCGGCACCGGCCCGGTCTGGACCCTGCTCGCCTCCTGCACCGACCACCGCCTCGACGGCTGGACCGCCGTCCGCACCACCGACCTCCACAAGGTCCGCGACCGGGACGGCGGGCAGGACGGCGAACCGGGCCTGACCGTACGGTTCCTGCGCCGCCGCGGCCTGTGGCCGGTCCGCCCGCCCGGCGCCGACCTGCCGCTGGACGACCTGCCCGGCCTGCTCACCGCCGCCTGCGCCGAGTACGGCCTGATCGTCCTGCACACCGAGCGCCGCGACCCCGACGCCTGCCGGGTCGGCACGGTCACCGCCCTGCGCCCCGCCTCCCTGCGCCTGCACGAGGTCGACCCGCAGGCCCGCTGGCACCGGGAGCCGACGAAGGTCCGCTTCGCGGACGTCACCCGGGTCGACCTCGGCGACCACTACACGGACGTGCTCCGCGAGTTCGCCGGCCCGCGGCCCTGAACCGCTCCGGGGACTGAGCCGCGGCGAACGACTGAACCGCTCCGGGAACGCCGGAGGCCGGCCGCCCCGAGTACGGGACGGCCGGCCTCCGGAAGGAACCGCGGACACTCAGGCCAGGCCGTTGAGCAGCTCGCCGACCGCCTTGCGGCGGCCGGTGAAGAACGGCACCTCCTCGCGGACGTGCAGCCGGGCCCGGGAGGGGCGCAGGTCGCGCATCAGGTCGACGATCCGGTGCAGCTCGTCCGCCTCGAAGGCGAGCAGCCACTCGTAGTCGCCCAGCGCGAACGAGGCCACCGTGTTGGCCCGCACGTCCGGGTAGCCGCGCGCCATCTTGCCGTGCTCGGCGAGCATCGCGCGCCGCTCCTCGTCCGGCAGCAGGTACCACTCGTAGGAGCGCACGAACGGGTAGACGCAGACGTAGTCGCGCGCGCGCTCGTCGGCGAGGAAGGCCGGGATGTGCGACTTGTTGAACTCGGCCGGGCGGTGCAGCGCCATGTTCGACCAGACCGGCTCCAGCTCGCGGCCCAGGCCAGTGCGACGGAAGCGGTTGTACGCCTCCTGGAGGTCGTCCGAGTCGCCGGCATGCCACCAGACCATGATGTCGGCGTCCGCGCGCAGACCGGAGACGTCGTACGTGCCGCGCACGGTCACGTCCTTCTCGGCCAGCTGCTCGAACAGCCCGTCGACCTCGGCGGCCAGCGCGGTGCGGTCCTCGGGCAGAGCGCCCTTGAGCTTGAACACCGACCACATCGTGTAGCGGATGACCTGGTTCAGGTCGCGCGCCTTCTTCTTCTCGGGCTGCTGCTCCGGCTGCCGCTCAACGCTCTCAGTCATGCGCCCATTGTCCTCTCCGTGGAACCTTCCCCGGTCGCCGGGGCCAACAGTCTGTCGACGGCTGCCGCGGCGGCGGCAGCCGAACCGATGCACGCCGGAATGCCCACCCCGTCGTACGCGGCGCCGCACAGCGCCAGCGCGCCCACCCGCTCCGCCGCCGCCCGGACCCGGGCCACCCGGTCCGGGTGCCCCACCGGGTACTGCGGCAGGCCCGCGTCGAAGCGCGAGACGAAGGTGTCGTACGGCCGGGCGGTCAGCCCGATCGCCTCCTCGAGGTCCGCCAGCGAGCGGGCCACCAGCTCCTCGTCCGGCCGTCCCAGCGCCTCGTCGTCGCGGTGCCGGCCCAGCGAGGTGCGCAACAGGAACGCGTCCGGCGCGGAACGCTCCAGCCAGCCCCACTTGTTGGAGGAGAAGGTCGACGCCTTGATCCGCCGCCCGTCCACCGGCGGCACCAAAAAGCCGCTGCCGCTGGGGAGTTCGGCCAGGTCGGCGCGCCGGAACGCCAGGGTCACCAGCGCCATGCCCGCGTACTCCACGGTGTCCAGCTCGGCGGCGGCCGACGGGGCGTCCTCGCGCAGCAGCCGGGCCGCGGCCGGGGCCGGGACGGCCAGCACCACGGCGTCCGCGTGCAGCACCTCGCCGCCGGTCACCACCCGCCAGCCGTCGGGGGTGCGGCGCAGTTCCTCCACCGGGGCGTCCGTGCGCAGTTCCGCACCCGCCCGGACGCAGGCCGCGGCGACCGCCTCCGGCAGGGTGCCGAGGCCGCCGCGCAGGCCGTTGAACACCGGGGTGCCGACCACCTTCGGCCGGGAGGCCAGCTCGTGCACGCCCTCGACCAGCGAACCGCCGCCGCGCGCGATCGCCAGCAGCTGCGGCACGGCGGCGCGCAGCGAGATCTCGTCGGCGCGCCCGGCGTAGACACCGCCCAGCAGCGGTTCCACCAGCCGGTCCACCACCTCGCGGCCCAGCCGGTCGCCGACGTAGCGGCCGATCGCGACGTCCTCCCCCACCTCGGTGGGCTCCTCGTGCCGGGCCCGCTCCAGCCCCTCGGCGGTCAGCACGCCGGAGGCGGCCAGCGCCTCCAAGTCGCCCGGCACGCCCATCACCTGGCCGCCCGGCAGCGGCCGCAGCGCCCCGCGTGTCCAGATCGCGGCCTTCGCGGTCGTCGGCGGCTCCAGCTCGTCGCCCAGGCCGACCGCCCGCGCCAGCTCCACCGCCTCCGGCCGCCGGGCCAGCACCGACTCGGCCCCGAGGTCCACCCGGACCCCGCCGACCTCCCCGCCCCACAGCTTCCCGCCGACCCGCCCCGACGCCTCCAGCACCGTCACCCGCGCCCGCGCGGGCCCCCCGGCCGCACCACTCAGGAAGGCGGCCGCGGCCAGCCCCGCGATCCCACCACCGACGACGACGACCCGTGCTTGCGACATGCTCCGCAGTCTCGCAGGTCTTTACACCGGACCCTCAATCCGCTGCACGCCCGGGCCTCGTCGGCACCAGGCTGTCCAGGTCGATCGTGACCGGAAACGGCACCGGGCGTTCGAGCCTGCCCCGGAAGATCCCGGCCGGCGCATAGGAGGAGGTCGTCGTGTCCAGCTCGTAGACGTGCACGACCGGCAGGTCGTCCTCTTCCTCGACGATCCAGTAATGCGGGATGCCGGCCTCCGCGTACTTGCGGATCTTGACCGTACGGTCGCGGTGCGCGGACTCCGGCGAGACGACCTCGACGACGAGCGCCACCTCGTCAGGGGTGAACCGCGTACGGTCGGGTTCGTACGCCGCGTCGGCGACCACCACGTCCGGCTCCGGGCGATTCCGCTTGTCGAGCCGGATCGTCATCTCGCGCTCGGCCAGCATCCCGTCCGGAACCGACGTCTCCAGCGCGGCGGTCAGCCTTGACACGACCCGGCTGTGCCATGAGCGCTGCGGAGACATCATGAAGACCAGTGCTCCATCGATCAGTTCGGTGTGCCGCGGCGCCTGCGGCAGGTGGTCGAGGTCGTCGGCGAACCAACCCTCGTCTCTGGGCGCGTACATCCAGTCCGGCAGCTCGCTCATGGTCCTACGGTAGCGATTCCGGGCGCGCGACGGACCCCCGCTTAATCTGTGTGCCATGGAACCGATCGTGGTGAGCGCGTGTCTGGCCGGGGTGCCCTGCCGGTACGACGGGCGGGCGAGGACCTCGGACGGCGCGCTGCGCCTGGTCGAGGAGGGGCGTGCCGTGGTGGTGTGCCCGGAGCGGGCCGGCGGGCTGCCGACGCCCCGGCCGCCGGCCGAGATCGTGGGCGGGGACGGCGCGGACGTGCTGGACGGGCGGGCGCGGGTGGTGGACGCCACCGGGACGGACCGCACCGGGGAATTCCTGGCCGGCGCCCGGGCCGCGCTCGACGCCGCCGAGGCGGCGGGGGCACGGCGGGCGGTGCTGATGGCCCGCAGTCCGTCCTGCGGCTGCGGGCAGGTGTACGACGGGACGTTCGGCGGGGAGCTGCGCCCCGGCGACGGGGTGACGGCGGCGCTGCTGCGGCGCGCGGGGATCGAGGTCACCACCGGGTAGCGGGCCCCCGGCTCCGGGGGCCCGCCGCCGTGCGGGTCTCAGCGCGCGCTGGCCTCGTGGACGAAGGCGACGAGGCGGCTGAGCGCGTCCGGGTCCATGGACGGCATGACGCCGTGGCCGAGGTTGAAGATGTGGCCGCTGCCGCCGACCGCCTGGGCGGCGTGCAGCACCTCGCGGGCCTTGGTCTCCACGACCTTGGTGGGCGCGAAGAGCACCGCCGGGTCGAGGTTGCCCTGGAGGCCCTTGCCGGGGCCGACCCGCTCGGCGGCGACGTTGAGCGGCACCCGCCAGTCGACGCCGACGACGTCCGCGCCGGCCTGGCCCATCAGGCCGAGCAGTTCGCCGGTGCCGACGCCGAAGTGGATCCGCGGCACGCCGTACCCGGCGACGGCGTCGAAGACCTTGGTGCTGGCCGGCATCACCGAGCGGCGGTAGTCGTCCGGGGCGAGCGAACCGACCCAGGAGTCGAACAGCTGGACCGCCGAGGCACCGGCCTCGATCTGCACCTTGAGGAAGGCCGAGGTGATGTCCGCGAGCCGGTCCACCAGGGCGGCCCACAGCTCGGGCTGGCCGTACATCATGGCCTTGGTGTTCTCG
The DNA here is from genome assembly GCF_042796115.1 of Kitasatospora sp. NPDC056446. Lineage (NCBI taxonomy): Bacteria > Bacillati > Actinomycetota > Actinomycetes > Kitasatosporales > Streptomycetaceae > Kitasatospora > Kitasatospora sp. NPDC056446. The sequence goes on from NZ_JBHTRF010000046.1 coordinate 40,445, forward strand.
TGGTTCTTGGACGGCCCGCCCTCGACCAGGTAGCTGGCGAGCGTGTACGGCGCGCCGGCGAAGCCGATCAGCGGGGTCTCGCCGAGCTCGTCGACGAGCAGGCCGACGGCCTCGGTGATGTAGGGGACGTCGTCCGGCTCCAGCAGGCGCAGCCGCCGCAGGTCCTCGAAGGTGCGGATCGGGTCGGCGATCACCGGGCCGACGCCGGCCTTGATGTCGACGTCGATGCCGACGGCCTTGAGCGGCACCACGATGTCGCTGAAGAAGATCGCCGCGTCCACCTTGTGCCGGCGCACCGGCTGCAGGGTGATCTCCTTGACCAGCTCGGGCCGCATGCAGGACTCCAGCATGGGGATGCCCTCGCGGACCTTCAGGTACTCGGGCAGCGAGCGGCCGGCCTGGCGCATGAACCACACGGGCGTGTGCGGCACCGGCTCGCGCCGGCAGGCGCGCAGGAACGCGGAGTCGTACGCGGCGCCGCGGCGCGCGGGGGTGGTCCGGCCGTCGTGGGTGGCCGCCGTCGTGTCTGCCGTTGTCTCGCTCACGTGTCAAATCTTCGCACGCGCCCCGGGGGCGGTTTCCCGGCCGGGCTCGTCGGTTCCTCCAAGATCTGTCCGGGTTTGCCGTTCCGGCACGCCGCTGGGAGAGAAGTTGCGGCGATAACCCGGGCTTTCGACCTAGTCTTCGGGGCATGGCAGCGGTCGGAGGGCACCCCGCGCAGGGTGGCGGAGCAGGTGGCGGAACGGGTCGCGAGGGGGCGCCGAGCGAGTTCCGGGCTGCCGTGGCGGCCCTGGACGGGGCCCGGTTGCGCCCCGAGGTGCAGCTCTCTCCCGCGCCGGCGCCGCGCCGGCTCGCCCCGCACTCCTTCGCGGTGACCGCCTCGGTGGAGGTGGACGGCGAGGAGCTGGCGGACGGCCGGCTGGTGCTGCTGTACGACCCGGCCGGGCAGGAGGCCTGGAACGGGGAGTTCCGGGTGGTCACGATGACCCGGGCCGAGCTGGAGCCGGAGATGGCGGGCGACCCGATGCTCTCCGAGGTCGGCTGGGCCTGGCTGCTGGACTCGCTCCAGGCGCACGGCGCCGGGTACGCGGAGCCGTCCGGCACGGTGACCCTGGCCTCGTCCCAGTACTTCGGCGGCCTCGCGGACCGCCCGTCGTCGACCGAGGTCGAGATCCGGGCGTCCTGGACCCCGGCCGACGGCCGGTTCGAGCGGCACCTGGCGGCCTGGGCGGACCTGCTCTGCGTCAGTGCCGGCCTGCCGCCGGCGGCACCGGCCCCGCAGGGCCCCGCCGAGGTTCCGTCACTCGGTGGAGTGGTCCCGATGCCGGCCCGGCGACGCCCCCGGTCGCACTGACGGGTGGCTCCCGGGCCCGACGGCACCGGAGGGCCGGGACGCCACCCCCAGGACTGACGGAGTGTGACTTCGGACCCGCTCTGCGTCAATTAACCGGCCGATACTGACCGATCTGCGTCGGATCTGATCGATTTTGTGCGAATACCACGCATGTCTCATCAATCATTTGCGCGATTTGTCCGTATTGTTACTCACTAGATCGTGATCTTTCGCTAAAGCCGGGCACGGTTGCTGCCGAAGCAGTCTGTGACCCTTTCCGAACGCGGAACACTCCGACCGCCCCCTCGGGGTTCCGTCCGCCACTCCCCGCAGGAGGCCTGGTGTCGGTCCTTCTTGAGCACCCCGCAAACGTGGTCGCCTACCGGCCGACCAAGCCCACCGCCATGGTGGTCATCGCCGATCCCCGTGTCCGAAACACCGTCACCCGTCACCTGTGGGCGCTCGGCGTCCGCGACGTGATCGAGGTGTCCTCGATCGCCGAGGCCCGCCCCCGGGTCTCCACTCCCCGCGACATCTGCGTCGCCGACGTCCACCTGCCCGACGGCTCCGGACTGACCATCCTCGCCGAGACCCGCGCCGCGGGCTGGCCCAACGGCCTGGCCCTGTCCGCCGCCGACGACATCGGCGCGGTCCGCAGCGCGCTGGCCGGCGGCGTCAAGGGCTACGTGGTCACCGGCACCCGGACGAACGTCGCGATGCCGGGCCGCCCGGGCCTTCCGCTGGGCGCCGCCGGGCTGGCCGGCCGGATGCGCCGCCCCGGGATGCCGGGCATGCCGGGCGCCAACGGTGCACCGGGTGCACCGGGCGCCCCCGGTGCGCCCGGCCCGCAGCAGTCCGCCTACCGCGAGCTGTCCGGCCGCGAGGTCGAGGTGCTGCGGCTGGTCGCCGAAGGACAGTCGAACAAGGCGATCGGCGTCGCGATGGGCCTCTCCGCACTCACCGTGAAGAGCCACCTCGCCCGGATCGCCCGCAAGCTGGGCACCGGCGACCGTGCCGGAATGGTGGCAGTCGCACTGCGCACCGGGATCATCCACTGAGCCGAGTGCTCCGGACCGCCGCGGCGGGCCGGGGGGTACGGTTGCCACCCGGGCCCCGCGCCCGGGGCCCGGCCCCCCCGCACCCCCCCCCCCCGCCCCGGGGGCGGGGCGGAAGACC
>NZ_JBHTRF010000046.1:42963-66689 GCF_042796115.1 Kitasatospora sp. NPDC056446
TTCTTTTGTGGGTGGTTCTTTTTTTTTTTATAACCACTCCCCCCCCTCGGCGCGGGGCGGCGCCCCCCCGCCGCGGGGCCTTGTCCCTCCTCCCCCCCCCCCCCCCGCCGCGCCGTCGTCCAGGCCCCGCGACACGCCCACCCCGCGCCAGGCGAGCGGCGCGAATAGCAGAGCGGCACGACCACCCGCCCCGAGCCGAAGGGGCGCGCCGGTGCCGAAAGGGAGAAGCGACGGAGTGAGGCACGAGCGCAGGAGCGCCGACCGTCGGCACCGGGCCAAGAGCGCCCCGGAGGCGAGCGGCGCGAGTAGCAGCGCGAGCAACCCGGTAACTGTCTGACCAGTCAGACAACACTCCCGGTCGCGAGGACCGTCGTACCCTTGGTAGGTGACCGACGCCGTAGCAGCCATCCCAGAAGAAGCAGCCCCGGTCCCGCTCCTTGAGCCGAAGGAGGGGATCCCGCCCGTCGTGGCGGACGAGCGGGCGCTGGCCGCCACGATCGCCGCCTTCGCCTCGGGAACCGGGCCGGTCGCCGTCGATGCCGAGCGCGCCTCCGGCTACCGCTACGGGCAGCGCGCGTACCTCATCCAGCTGCGCCGCGAGGGCTCCGGCTCCGCACTGATCGACCCGATCGCCTGTCCTGACCTCAGCGCGCTGAGCGCCGCCGTCGACGACGCCGAATGGGTGGTGCACGCGGCAACCCAGGACCTGCCCTGCCTGGCCGAGGTGGGCATGAGACCCCGGCGCCTCTTCGACACCGAGCTGGCCGGGCGGATCGCCGGCTTCGCCCGGGTCGGCCTCGGGCCGATGACCGAGAACGTGCTCGGCCTCAGCCTGGCCAAGGAGCACTCGGCGGTGGACTGGTCCACCCGCCCGCTGCCCGAGCCGTGGCTGCGCTACGCCGTTCTGGACGTCGAGGTGCTGGTCGAGCTGCGCGACGCACTCGAACAGGAGCTGGACGCCCAGGGCAAGCTCGACTGGGCGCTGGAGGAGTTCGCCTCGATCGCCGCCGCGCCGCGCCCGGCCCCGCGCACGGATCCGTGGCGGCGCACCTCGCAGCTGCACAAGGTCCGCCGGCGCCGTCAGCTGGCCGTGGTGCGCGAGTTGTGGCTGGCCCGTGACCGGATGGCACAGGAGCGCGACGTGTCCCCCGGACGGGTGCTTTCGGACGCCGCGATCGTCAACGCCGCGTTGGCGATGCCGCTGAACGTCGCCGCGCTGCAGGCCGTCCAGGGCTTCGGGCCGCGGGTGCACCGCCGTCAGCTGGAGCAGTGGCTGGCCGCCGTGCAGCGGGGCCGGGAGATCCCGGAGAACCAGTTGCCGCCGGCCGCCGCGCCGCACGACGGGCCGCCGCCGCCGCGGGCCTGGGCCGAGAAGGACCCGGTGGCCGCCGCCCGGCTCTCCGGCGCGCGCAGCGCGGTCAGCGAGCTGGCCGAGCGTCACCACCTGCCGGCCGAGAACCTGATCACCCCGGACCTGGTCCGGCGGGTCTCCTGGGAGCCGCCGGCCGACCGGGGCCCGGAGGGCGTCGCCGAGGCGCTGCGCCGGCTGGGCGCCCGCCAGTGGCAGGTGGACCTGGTGGCACCGGCGATGGCCGCCGCGTTCGCCGCGGCCGTGGTCGAGGCCTGACGGGCTCCCCCCGGGTCCCCGCAATTCCCCGGAAGGGGGTGCCGTCCGTACGGGCGGCACCCCCTTCGTCGTCCCCTGACCGCTCCTCGCCGTCACCGGTCACCGCCCACCGGCTGCCCCCTCGCTGCCCCCGGGAACGGCGTTCCAGGTCGGACGTGTCGCGGGACACACGGGCGGAACCCTCCGAGGGGCCTGGGCAGGCTGGTTACCGACCGGTAGCATGGCCGTGACGCGGCGCCGCTCGGGCTTTCGACGGCGGCAGCCTGCCCACCTCGAATTGTTGGTCCCTGGGAGGAGAGCCCCCGTGCCTCGTACCGCGAGGGACGTCGTCTTCGTCGACGGCGTCCGCACCCCGTTCGGCAAGGCCGGCCCGAAGGGCATCTACCACGAGACGCGCGCCGACGACCTCGTCGTCAAGTGCATCCGGGAACTCGTGCGCCGAAACCCGAACCTGCCCGTCGAGCGCATCGACGAGGTCGCTGTCGCGGCCACCACGCAGATCGGCGACCAGGGCCTGACGATCGGCCGCACCGCCGCCCTGCTGGCCGGCCTGCCGAAGTCCGTCCCCGGCTACTCGATCGACCGCATGTGCGCCGGCGCGCTGACGGCCGTGACCGCCACCGCCGGCGGCATCGCCTTCGGTGCCTACGACGTGGTCGTGGCCGGTGGCGTCGAGCACATGGGCCGCCACCCCATGGGCGAGGGCGTCGACCCGAACCCGCGCTTCGTCTCGGAGAAGCTGGTCGACGAGTCCGCCCTGTTCATGGGCATGACCGCGGAGAACCTGCACGACCGGTTCCCGCACATCACCAAGGAGCGCTGCGACGCCTACGCCGTGCGCTCCCAGGAGAAGGCCGCCAAGGCGTACGCCAACGGCGACATCCAGCCCGACCTGGTGCCGATCTCGATCCGCAACACCAACCCCGAGGTCGGCGAGACCGGCTGGGGCCTGGCCACCGTGGACGAGCCGATGCGCCCGGGCACCACGATGGAGTCGCTGGCCGGCCTCAAGACCCCGTTCCGTCCGCACGGCAACATCACCGCGGGCAACTCGGCCGGTCTGAACGACGGTGCCACCGCCTCGCTGCTGGCCGCCGAGGACGTCGCCGAGGAGCTCGGCCTCCCGGTCAAGATGCGCCTGGTCTCCTACGCCTTCGCCGGCGTCGAGCCCGAGGTCATGGGCATCGGCCCGGTCCCGGCGACCGAGAAGGCGCTGGCCAAGGCCGGCCTGACCATCGACGACATCGACGCGTTCGAGGTCAACGAGGCCTTCGCCGTCCAGGTGCTGGCCTTCCTCGACCACTACGGCATCGCGGACGACGACGAGCGGGTCAACCCGTACGGCGGCGCGATCGCCTTCGGCCACCCGCTGGCCTCCTCCGGCGTTCGCCTGATGAACCAGCTGGCCCGCCGCTTCGAGCAGCGCCCGGACGTCCGCTACGGCCTCACCACGATGTGCATCGGCTTCGGCATGGGCGGCACCATCGTCTGGGAGAACCCGCATTGGAGCGGAGCGGCAAAGTCGTCCGAGTTCGAGGGTGGTAAGTGAGCATGAGCAACACCACTGAGCTGCTCCGGCACGGCGCCGAGCTGTTCCCGGGCGAGGTCGTCACGACCGCGCACGTGCGCCACCTCGACCTGCCGCTGCAGGCCGGCAAGCTGGCCCTGATCACGCTGGACAACGGCTTCGACCACACCAAGCCGACCACCTTCGGCCCGGGCTCGCTGCTCAAGCTGTCCGCCGCGCTGGACCAGGTCGAGGCCGAGGCCGCCGCGGGCACCATCGTCGGTGCCGCGATCACCGGCAAGCCGTTCATCTTCGCGGTCGGCGCCGACCTCAAGGGCGTCGAGCTGCTCAAGGAGCACGCGGACGCGCTGGCCATCGGCAAGGGCGGCCACGAGGTCTTCAAGCGGATCGCCGCGCTGCCCGTCCCCACCTTCGCCTTCTACAACGGCGCGGCGATGGGCGGCGGCGTCGAGGTCGGCCTGCACGCCGACTACCGCACGGTCAGCGCGGGCGTCCCGGCGTTCTCGCTGCCGGAGGTCTTCCTGGGCCTCGTCCCGGGCTGGGGCGGCTGCAGCATCCTGCCGAACCTGATCGGCCCCTCGAAGGCGATCAAGGTCATCATCGAGAACTCGATGAACCAGAACAAGCAGCTCAAGGGCAAGGACGTGTTCGAGCTGGGGATCGCCGACGCGATCTTCGAGCCGGCCGACTTCCTGGAGCAGTCGCTGCTGTGGGCCGCCAAGGTCCTCAAGGGCGACGTCGTCGTCGAGCGCGAGGAGATCGACCGCGGCAAGGCCTGGGACGACGCCGTCGCCTGGGGCCGCCTGGTCGCCGACGCCAAGGTCCACGGCGCCGCGCCGGCCGCCTACAAGGCGCTGGACATCATCGCCCTGGTCAAGGACGCCGACCTCCAGGCCGGCTTCGACGCCGAGGACGCGGCCCTGGCCGACCTCATCATGAGCGGCGAGCTGCGCAGCGGCATCTACGCCTTCAACCTGGTGCAGCGCCGGGCCAAGCGCCCGGTCGGCGCTCCGGACAAGTCGCTGGCCCGCCCGGTCTCCAAGGTCGGCGTCGTCGGCGCCGGTCTGATGGCCTCGCAGCTGGCGCTGCTGTTCGCCCGCCGTCTGGAGGTGCCGGTGGTCCTCACCGACATCGACCAGGAGCGCGTCGACAAGGGCGTCGGCTACGTCCACGCCGAGATCGACAAGCTGCTCTCCAAGGGCCGCATCGGCAACGACAAGGCCAACCGCCTCAAGGGCCTGGTCTCCGGCTCGCTCGACAAGGCCGCCGCCTTCGGTGACGCGGACTTCGTCATCGAGGCCGTGTTCGAGGAGATGGGCGTCAAGCAGACCGTCTTCGCGGACCTGGAGAACGTGGTCTCGCCGACCTGTGTGCTGGCGACCAACACCTCCTCGCTGTCGGTCAGCGAGATGGCCTCGAAGCTGAAGCACCCCGAGCGGGTCGTCGGCTTCCACTTCTTCAACCCGGTCGCGATCCTGCCGCTGCTGGAGATCGTCCGCGGCGAGCGGACCGACGACGCGTCGCTGGCCACCGCCTTCGCCGTGTCGAAGAAGCTGAAGAAGACCTCGGTGCTGGTCAAGGACGCCCCGGCGTTCGTGGTGAACCGGATCCTGACCCGCTTCATGGGCGAGATCCAGAGCATCATCGACGAGGGCACCCCGATCGCCGACGTCGAGAAGGCCGTCGAGCCGCTCGGCCTGCCGATGTCCCCGATCGTGCTGCTGGAGCTGGTCGGCCCGGCCATCGCGCTGCACGTCTCGGAGACCCTGCACGGCGCCTTCCCGGAGCGGTTCACCGTCTCCGAGAACCTCGGCAAGGTGGTCAAGGCCGGCAAGCGCGGCTTCTACACCTGGACGGACGGGCAGCAGGTCCTCGACCCCGAGGTGCTGGAGCTGCTGTCCTTCGGCGACTCGGTGCTCACCGCGGAGCAGGTCCGCGCCCGCTCCCTGGAGGCCGTGGCGCAGGAGATCGGCCTGATGCTGGAGGAGGGTGTCGTCGCCGAGGCGCAGGACATCGACCTCTGCATGATCACCGGTGCTGGCTGGCCCTTCCACCTCGGCGGGATCACCCCGTACCTGGACCGTGAGGGCGTCTCGGAGCGGGTGAACGGCAAGCCGTTCCTGGCCCCGGGCGTGGCCTCGGTGCCCGCGTAAGGCGTAGCGGTACGACGGAGCCCCGGTGACCTCTCGGTCACCGGGGCTCCTCGCTGTGTACGGGGGTCTCGACCGCGGGCCCCCGTGGACGGATGCCTCCGGGCTGGGGCCCGTGAATGGAGGTGTCCGGGCCGGGCCCCGTGGACGGAGGTGTCCGGGCCGGGGCCCGTGGACGGACGTCCCGGTCTCAGTGCTTGAGGCGGTAGACCACGGTGTCGGCGAACACGCCGACCATCTCGTAGTGGGTGTCCAGCAGGTTCTCGATCCGGGGGACCATGACCGGCTGGTACGGGGCGATGCCGGAGTCGTCGACCACGACCTCGGGCAGGCCGTTGGCGAGCTCCTTGTCGAAGGTCTGCCAGGCGTTGGAGACGCTGAACTGCTCGCCCACGTTGGCGCTGCCGTCCTTGCCGCCGCTGTAGTTGGTGAGGAAGCCGGCGGTCAGGTAGCGGGTGGCGGGCTTGCGGTCGGCCAGCCAGTACAGCTCGGGGTGCATGCCCCAGACCAGCACGGTGTCCTTGGGGGTGGTCTGGGCGGCGACGGCGGTGGCCACCTCGGTGGTGCGGCTGAGCCGCTCCCCCGGCCAGGCCAGCGCCAGGCCCCAGAAGACCGTCGCGGCGACCGTGGTGTACAGCAGGACCGGCTTCCAGCGGATCGCCGAGGTGGCGACCGCCCCGGTGCCCAGCAGCACCAGCGGCGGGATCAGCTGGAGGTAGTAGTGGCCGAAGAAGTGGAAGCCCACGCTGACCGCGACGACCGAGGAGACCAGCCACACCCAGAGGTCGGCGGTCGAGCCGTGCTCCTCGCCGGCCACCGGCAGCGGGCGGTGGCGGTACTTGAGCCAGAGCCGGCGCCCGACCGGGAGCAGGAAGCCCAGGCCCGCGGCGGCCAGGATGGCCGAGTTGCCGAGCGCGCGGCCGAGCATCTGCAGCCAGGCGCCGCCGAAGGTGGCGTAGTCGCCGCTGCCGGTGACCACCCAGAAGAGGAAGCCCTTGGGTTTGGTGAGGATCACCGCGACCAGCGCTATCGGCAGGGTGAAGCCGAAGGCGATCTTGAACAGTGCGGGCGGCCAGCGCACCCCGCGCCGCCGGGCGTCCTGGAACAGCATCCAGAGCACCGGCAGCAGCACCGCGCCGCCGGTCTGCTTGGTCAGCGAGCAGAGCGCCACCGCGATGCCCGCGGCCAGCCAGCGGCGCCGCTCGGCGTACCGGAAGGCGGCGACCATGGCGGGCAGCATGAAGACCTCGAAGGTCGCCGCCTGGGTGTCCTCCGGGGAGAGCCCGATGGAGACCAGCAGGTAGAGCAGTCCGGCGCCGGCGCCGGCCCGGTTGCCCCAGCGGCCGCGGGCGATCGAGGCCAGCAGGATCGCGGTGACCAGGTGGGCCGCCACGGCCAGGGTGCGCAGCGGCCAGAGCGAGGCGGAGCCGAAGACCGCGAAGCAGGCCTGGTAGAGCCAGGGCAGCAGCGGGGGCTTGCGGTCCACCACGGTGTCGTAGAGCACCCCGCCGTCCGCCAGCATCCGGGCCTGGGTGGCCAGGAAGCCCTCGTCCGGGCTCCAGACGGGCCGGGCGAAGGAGGGGATGTGGGTGATCAGCGCGACCAGCGCGAGCACCGGCACCAGCCTGGTCCAGTACCCCTGACGGACATGGGTACGGACACGCTCGGGCAGGCGCTCGGCCAGTCCGGCGAGGCGGAGGCGGGTGGGGGTCGGCACGGTTGACAACCTACCGGGCGGGATCGGCGCGGATGGCGCCGGTCCCGCCATTCAGTACGATAGTCAGCTTGTTTCGTGACGAACTGTTACAGAGTTACGACGAACAGTCGTCAGCGGAACGGCCCAACGCCGTCCGACGACCCGGCGGCCCGACGACCGCCGGGTGCCGTGGACCCCGGGTCAGGCCTTGACCGGCGCCGCGTCCAGGCTGGCGACCAGCGCCGTCACCTTGCGGGCGATCGCCGGGGCGGTCAGACCGATCTCCTCCAGGATCTCGCTCCGGCTCGCGTGGTCCAGGAATTCCTGCGGAATCCCGAAGTCGCGCAGCGGCAGGTCCACGTCCGCGTCGCGCAGCGACTGCGCCACGGCGGCGCCGACACCGCCGACCCGGCCGTTGTCCTCGATGGTGACGACCACCCGGTGCTCGGCGGCCAGGCCCGGCAGGGCCTGGTCCACCGGCTTGACCCAGCGCGGGTCCACCACGGTGGCGGTGATGCCCTGGGCGGCCAGCAGGTCGGCGACCTCCAGGCTGGTGGGGGCCATCGCGCCGACCGAGACGATCAGCACGTCGGCCCGGTGGGCGCCGGAGGACTCCCCGGCGGCGCGCAGCACGTCCATGCCGCCGACCCGGCCGACCGCGGGGACGGCCGGGCCGACCGTGCCCTTGGAGTAGCGGACCACGGTCGGGGCGTCCCTGACCTCGACGGCCTCGCGCAGCTGGGCGCGCACCTGGTCGGCGTCGCGCGGGGCGGCCAGCCGCAGGGTCGGGACGATCTGCAGCATCGACATGTCCCACATGCCGTTGTGCGAGGCGCCGTCGTCACCGGTGACGCCGGCCCGGTCCAGGACGAAGGTGACGCCCAGCTTGTGCAGGGCCACGTCCATCAGGACCTGGTCGAAGGCCCGGTTGAGGAAGGTCGCGTACACCGCGAAGACCGGGTGCAGGCCGTTGGTGGCCATGCCGGCGGCGCTGGTGACGGCGTGCTGCTCGGCGATGCCGACGTCGAAGATGCGGTCCGGGAAGGCCTCGGCGAACGGGGCCAGGCCGACCGGGTGCAGCATGGCGGCGGTGATGCCGACGATGTCCTCGCGCTCGTGGCCGAGGGCGACCATCTCCTCCGCGAAGACGGAGGTCCAGCTCCGCCCGCCGCCGCTCTGCAGCGGCAGGCCGGTCTCCGGGTGGATCTTGCCGACCGCGTGGAAGCGGTCCTCGTCGTTGTTCTCTGCGGCGTGGTAGCCGCGGCCCTTCTCGGTGAGGCAGTGCACGATCACCGGGCCGCCGAAGCCGCGCGCCTTGGTCAGCGCGGACTCCAGGGCGGTCAGGTCGTGGCCGTCGATCGGGCCGATGTACTTCAGGCCGAGGTCCTCGAACATGCCCTGCGGGGCGATGAAGTCCTTGAGGCCCTTCTTGGCGCCGTGCAGCGTCTCGAACAGCTGCTGGCCGACCACCGGGGTGCGCTGCAGCGCGTCCTTGCCCCAGGACAGGAAGCGCTCGTAGCCCTGGGTGGTGCGCAGGGTGGCGAGGTGGTTGGCCAGGCCGCCGATGGTGGGCGAGTACGAGCGCTCGTTGTCGTTGACGACGATGACGAGCGGGCGGTCCTTGGCGTCGGCGATGTTGTTGAGCGCCTCCCAGGCCATGCCGCCGGTGAGCGCGCCGTCGCCGATGACGGCGACCACCGGGTCGTGCTTGCCCTGGAGCTGGTTGGCCTTGGCCAGGCCGTCGGCGTACGAGAGCACCGTGGAGGCGTGCGAGTTCTCGATCACGTCGTGCTCGGACTCGGCGCGGGACGGGTAGCCGGACAGGCCGCCCTTGGTCCGCAGCCCCGAGAAGTCCTGGCGGCCGGTGAGCAGCTTGTGGACGTAGCTCTGGTGGCCGGTGTCGAAGAGGATGCGGTCGCGCGGCGAGTCGAACACCCGGTGCAGCGCGATGGTGAGCTCCACCACGCCGAGGTTGGGGCCGAGGTGGCCGCCCGTCTTGGAGACCTCGGTCACCAGGAAGGTCCGGATCTCCTGGGCCAGTGCGGCCAGCTGTCCGGGCGTGAGCCGGTCGAGATCGCGCGGTCCCCGAATGCGGGTCAGCAGGGCCACCCGTTCCTCCTCGTTCAGTGTTCGCGGACCGCGGGCGGTCCGAGCGGGCGTCGCTGCCCGGTCCGACGGCAGGCCGGCGGTCACGGCCGGTACCGACCGGTCGAGTCTAATGTCCGCTTGCCGGACACCGAGCGGCGCGCCCGGTGCCACCGTTCGGTTACCGCCATTCCCGGAGGTCGGCCGGGGGGTGCGGGTCACGCCAGGTTGACGCACAGGTGTTCGGCCGCCTTTATCTCCCCGGACGGGGTGCGGGCGGCGCCGGGGCCGGGCAGGCCTGCTCAGAGCCGGCCGAGGGCGCCGGACTCGCCCATCTCGCTCATCACCAGCGCCAGCGCGCCCAGCACCTCGGCCCGGCCCCCGAGGGTGCCCGGGACGACCGACAGTTGACGGGCGGCGCTGGGGATGGCGTAGCGGGCCACCGAGTCGCGGATCGGGGCGAGCACCAGCTCACCGGCCTCGGCGAGGTCGCCGCCGAGGATCACCCGGCGCGGGTTGAGCAGGTTGCACAGGGTGGCGACGCCCGTGCCGATCTGCCGGCCCGCGTCGGCGATCACCCGGCGGCAGCCGAGGTCGCCCTGGTGGGCCAGTTCGACCACCCGGGGCAGCGTGAGGTCCGGGCCGAGGGTGGGGCCGAGCAGGGCGAGCAGGTAGCGGGAGCCGACGAAGGTCTCCAGGCAGCCGCGGTTGCCGCAGCGGCAGACCGGCCCGGCCTCGTCCAGGGTGATGTGCCCGATCTCACCCGCCGTACCGCCCGGGCCGCGGTAGATCTGGCCGTTGACCACCAGGCCGGCCCCGACGCCGCTGGCGACCTTGATGTACGCCAGGTCGCTCAGGCCGCGGCCGGCGCCCCAGACCAGCTCGCCCAGCGCGCCGAGGTTGGCGTCGTTGTCCACGTGCACCGGCATGCCGAGCCGCTCGCCCAGCTCCCGGCCGGGGGCGATGCCCGTCCAGCCGGGCAGGATCGCGGTGGAGCCGAGCGCGCCGGTCTCCACGTCGATCGGGCCGGGCACGCCGAGGCCGACGCCGATCACCTTGTCCGGGCGGAAGCCGGCCTGCGCCAGCAGTCGCTCGACCATCGCCTCGGCGCGGTCGAAGCCCTGCTGGGCGGAGACGTCCACGTCGATCGGGGCGCTCTCCTCGGCCAGCACCCGGTGGGCCAGGTTGCCGACCGCGACCCGCAGGTGGGTGTGGCCGAAGTCGATGCCGACCACGATGCCGGCGTCGCCGCTGAGCGAGACGCTGCGGGCGCGACGGCCGCCGGAGGAGGTGTCGGCGACCACGACGGTGCCGCTCTCCTTCAGTTCCCGCACGATGTTGGACACGGTGGCCGCGGAGAGGCCGGTGCCGCGGGCGATCTCGGCCTGGGTGAGCGAGCCGGCCATCCGCACCGCGCGCAGCACCCGCTCCAGATTCGCCCGGTGCAGGGACGACTGTGAGCCCGGTGTGTCCGTCGACATGATCCACCCTCCCAGGGCGGGGACCCCTCCGCCGGGTGTCCCCTTCAACTCCTGAAGGGTAAGGCCCGGGGGCGCGGGCGGGAGGTGGTCCGGCGGCGGGGCCGGGCGCCCGCCCGACGGCGGCCCGCGGTCACGCCGGGGTTTCGGGGGTGCGGGCGGGGTGACCGCGGGGTGAAGGTGTTGCACCACCGGGACCTGCGGGGACGGGGTTCGGCCGTCCCGGCGGCGGCCGAAAACCGCACACCACTAGCATGGTGCCCACTTCTCACCCGTCCCACCGGAACCGTGAACGGTACCGGCAGCGGACGCTTCCAGACATGACGGGGAATCAGATGGCAGGGGATCACCCTACGCCCGGGGCGGGCGAAGCGCCCGGCACCGGTCCGCAGGACAACCGGGGCGTCTCGTTCGGACGGCCTCCGGGCGGCGGTGTGGATCCGGCCGCCGTCGCGGACCAGATGACGCAGCTCGACGGCTCGGCCGTCCCGGGGCCCGCCGCCCCCGCCGGGCCGCCGCCCGCACAGCCGCCGGCACCGCCCGTACAGCCGCCCGCGCAGCCGCCCGTCGGCGGCGCCGAGTACGCGGCGTACGCGCCGACCGCGGCCGGCTTCCCCACCCAGGCCCCGCCGCCGCCCGGCGCACCGGTCGGCCCGTACGACCCGGTGGCCGGTGCCGGCTACGGCGCCCCGGACCCCGCCCAGGGCTACGGCACCGGCGGCTACGCCTACCCGCCGCCGCAGCAACAGCCCGCGTACGGCTACCCCGGTCCGCCCGTCGCGCCCAAGCAGCGCAACCCGGTGATGCTGTGGGGCGGGATCATCGGCGGCGTGCTGGCCGTCGCCATCGCCGTCTCCCTGGTCGTCCTGCTGAAGGACGACCCCTCCCCCACGCCCGGTCCGGGCCCCGTGGCGAGCGACAGCAACAGCGTCGGGCCGAACAACAACAGCCCCGCCCCCGGCCCCGCGCCCAAGGGCGGCGCCACCTTCAACGTCGCCTGGAACGCCCCCAAGGGCACCAACACGGACAGCTCGAACCAGATGCTCGGCGTCTGGGGCACCGACAAGCTGGCCGTCCGCGTCGACAGCAGCGGCATCAAGGGCTACAACCTGACGGACGGCAAGGAGGCCTGGACCATTCCCGTCCCGGCCGGCAGCAAGGAGCTGTGCACCGCCTCGTACGGGGCCAACTCCAAGAGCATCGCCGCCGTCTCCTTCAACACCGGTGACAGCGACTGCTCCACCGTCGGCGCCGTCGACCTCAGCCAGGGCAAGCTGCTCTGGACCGTCAAGGTCTCGGCCGACCGGGTGTCCTCGCCGACGCTGAGCGTCACCGAGAACGTCGTGGCCGTCGGCGGCAACATGGTCGGCGCCCTGAACGTCGCCAACGGCCAGCCCGCCTGGCAGTTCCAGCCGCGCGACAAGGGCTGCAGCGTGCACGGCCGCACCGCCGGCGCCCAGATCGCGGTCAGCGACCGCTGCTACGGCGGCAGCGGCCCCAAGTCCCAGCTGGTCATCGTGAACGCCGACACGGGCAAGGCGGCGAGCACGCCGATCACCCTGACCGGCAGCATCGAGGAGGTCGGCGAGGTCGTCCAGGACAAGCCGCTCGTCCTGCTGATGTCCAGCGGCCCGCAGGGCGACTACGTCCTGCCGTTCGACAAGGACAACAACCCGGGCACCCAGATGTCCGTCAAGGAGCCCGGTTCGGACAGCCTGCGGCTGTCCGGCCAGGACGAGGCCTTCACCCGCAACGTGGTCAGCGGCTCCACGCTGTACGTCCAGGTCAGCGGCACCAAGCCGGGCATCAACGCCTACGACCTGAACGCCGGCAAGCGCCTCTGGTCGGCCACCGCGACCTCGTCCAGCAACGACATGCGCCTGGTCTCCGGCACCGACAAGGACGGCAAGATCCGGGCCATCGTCGAGCAGGGCTACGACAAGCCCGCCCGGCTGGTCACGCTCTCGCCGACCGACGGCTCGATGACCGACATCGGCACCATCGCGATGCCGAACGGCCTGGACATCGGCACCAGCACCTCCGAGTACCTCGTCTCCGACGACGGCACCGCGGTGTACGCCTTCCGTCGCTACACCGCCACCGACGGTCCGCTGACCAAGTGGAAGAAGTGACGGAGCGGTGATCCGGAAGCGGCACCGGACGTGACACCGGGGGCATGACCCCGGCTCACGGCTGACACGGGCGGGGCGGACACGGGCGAACGGCCCGGGCCCGCCCCGCCCGCGAATTTTCCGGCGGTCCCGTTCGTCGGACGTGCGAGGATTCGGACCATCAGCCCGACAAAGGAGTGCAGCGAGTGCCCGGCACAAACCTGACCCGCGAGGAGGCCCGGACCCGGGCCGATCTGATCCGCGTGGACGCGTACGACATCGAGCTCGACCTGGGCTCGGCCCGTGAGGGCGGCACCTTCCGGTCGACCACCGTGGTCCGGTTCACCGCCGCCACGCCCGGCTCGGACACCTTCATCGACCTGGTCGCCCCGAGCGTCGAGGAGATCACCCTCAACGGCGCGTCCCTCGACCCGGCGAGCTTCACCGACAGCCGCATCCCGCTGCCGGACCTGGCCGCCGAGAACGAGCTGCGGATCGTCGCCACCTGCGCGTACACCAACACCGGCGAGGGCCTGCACCGGTTCGTCGACCCGGTCGACGGCGAGACCTACCTGTACACCCAGTTCGAGGTGCCGGACGCCCGCCGGGTCTTCGCCAACTTCGAACAGCCCGACCTGAAGGCCGCGTTCGCGTTCACCGTGACCGCCCCCGCCGGCTGGGTCGTGGTCTCCAACTCGCCGACCCCGGAGCCGGCCGGCGACGGTGACACCCGGGTGTGGACGTTCGAGCCCACCGGCCGGATCTCCGGCTACATCACCGCGCTCATCGCCGGCCCGTACGTCGGTGTCTTCGACACCTACGAGAACGGCGACCAGAAGGTGCCGCTGGGCGTCTACTGCCGGCCCTCGCTGCGCGAGTTCCTGGACCCGGAGGCCGTCTTCGAGGTCACCAAGCAGGGCTTCGACTACTTCCAGGAGAAGTTCGACTACCCCTACCCGTTCCCGAAGTACGACCAGCTCTTCGTCCCGGAGTTCAACGCCGGCGCGATGGAGAACGCGGGCGCGGTCACCCTGCGCGACCAGTACGTGTTCCGCTCCAAGGTCACCGACGCCGCGTACGAGGCCCGTGCCGCGACGATCCTGCACGAGCTCGCCCACATGTGGTTCGGCGACCTCGTCACCATGGAGTGGTGGAACGACCTCTGGCTGAACGAGTCCTTCGCCACCTTCGCCGAGGCCGTCTGCCAGGCCGAGGCACCCGGCTCGAAGTGGCCCAACTCCTGGACCACCTTCGCCAACCAGATGAAGACCTGGGCCTACCGGCAGGACCAGCTGCCGTCCACCCACCCGATCATGGCCGACATCAACGACCTGGAGGACGTCCAGGTCAACTTCGACGGCATCACCTACGCCAAGGGCGCCTCGGTGCTCAAGCAGCTGGTGGCCTACGTCGGCCAGGACGCCTTCTTCCAGGGCGTGCAGGCCTACTTCAAGCGCCACGCCTGGGGCAACACCCGGCTGAGCGACCTGCTCGGCGCCCTGGAGGAGGCCAGCGGCCGCGACCTCAAGGCCTGGTCCAAGTCCTGGCTGGAGACCGCCGGCATCAACGTGCTGCGGCCCTCGCTCGTCCTCAACACGGACGGCGAGATCGAGTCCTTCGCCGTGCTGCAGGAGGCCCCCGCGCTCCCCGCCGGCGCCAAGGGCGAGGCCGTGCTGCGCCCGCACCGCATCGCGATCGGCCTGTACGAGCTCAACGGCGACACCCTCGTCCGCACCGACCGGATCGAGCTGGACGTCGACGGCCCGCGCACCGAGGTGCCGGAGCTGGTCGGCCGTCACCGCCCGGCCGTCGTGCTGCTGAACGACGACGACCTCTCGTACGCCAAGATCCGGCTCGACGAGGACTCGCTGGCCGTCGTCACCGAGCACCTCGGCGGCTTCACCGAGTCGCTGCCCCGCGCCCTGTGCTGGGCCTCCGCCTGGGACATGACCCGCGACGGCGAACTCGCCGCCCGCGACTACCTGTCGCTCGCGCTGTCCGGCATCGGCCGCGAGTCCGACATCGGCGTCGTGCAGTCCGTGCAGCGCCAGGTCAAGCTCGCCCTCGACGCGTACGCCGACCCGGACTGGCGCGAGCAGGGCCTCGCCCGCTGGGCCGCCGCCGCCGAGGAGCACCTGCGCGCCGCCGAGCCCGGCAGCGACCACCAGCTGGCCTGGGCCCGCGCCCTCGCCTCGGTCGCCCGCACGGACGGTCAGCTCGGCCTGCTCGCCGGGCTGCTGGACGGCTCGGCCGAGGTCAAGGGCCTCGCCGTGGACACCGAGCTGCGCTGGACCCTGCTGGTGCGGCTCGCCGCCACCGGGCGGGCCGACGAGGCCGCGATCGCCGCCGAGCTGGAGCGGGACAACACCGCGGCCGGCCAGGAGCACGCGGCCACCTGCCGCGCCGCCCGGCCGACCGCCGAGGCCAAGGCGCAGGCCTGGGCGTCGGTCGTCGACTCCGACAAGCTGACCAACTACGTCCAGGAAGCGGTGATCGCCGGCTTCCAGCAGTCCGACCAGCGCGAACTGCTCGCCCCCTACGCGGCGAAGTACTTCGCGGCGGTCAAGGGCGTCTGGGAGACCCGCAGCCACGAGATCTCGCAGCAGATCATCGTCGGGCTGTACCCGGCGCTGGAGGTGACGGCCGCGACCCTGGACGCGACCGACGCGTGGCTGGCCTCGGCCGAGCCGGCGCCCGCGCTGCGCCGCCAGGTCGTCGAGGCGCGGGCCGGGGTCGAGCGCGCGCTCAAGGCCCAGGCGGCGGACCGGGCGGCCGGAAGCCGCTGACCCGCTCCGCGCCTCCCTGCTGAGGCCGGAACCGCCGAAGGGGCGCCGGACGGATCGTCCGGCGCCCCTTCGGCGTCGTGCGGGTCGTGCGGGTCCTGGTGGACCTTCGCGCGCGGTGGTTACTTCTTCTTGCCCTTGCCGTACGGCAGACCGGCCAGCGCCGCGATGACCACGAAGGCGACGATCGGGAGAAACACGTACAGGCCGAGGGTCTGGCCGACACTCAGGCCGGAACCCGGGTCGTCACCGTCATCCCTGGTGAAGGCCATGGCGGGCGACGACAGCAGCATCATCAGCGTGACCGTTGCGGAGACCGCGCCGGCTCGCAAAGCGTTCCTCTTGTCCACGATTCCAACTTACCCGGCACTTATGGGACGGCGCGCGTCGGGGTCCGCCTGGTGGGGTCGGGGGGCCACGGCGGGCTTCACCCGGCGGGCGGGGTGTGCGCGGCCGGCGGCGGGGTGCCGGCACCCGGGGACCGGTCGCCGGCACCCGGGGAGCGGTCGCGGGGGCCGGGCGGGACGGCGAGCAGGCGGGCCAGGAGCCGGGCCTCGGGCGTGGCCGCCAGGCGGTCGAGGGTCACCGGGGCGCCCGTGCCGTCGGCGACCGGCAGGCGCCAGTTCGGGTACTGATCCCAGGTGCCCGGCAGGTTCTGCGGGCGCGGGTCCCCCACCAGGTCCGGCAGCCAGACGCCGACCAACTCCGCCGGGGTCGCCCGCAGGAAGCGGTACAGCGCGGGCACCGACAGCGGCTCCCCCGGCCTGAGCAGCCCCAGCGCGGCCAGCTCGGCCCGCCAGTCCGCCAGCTCCCCGGCCGCCTCCGCCTGCTCCTCCGCCAGCGGCCGGGCCAGCAGGCCGAGCCGGTGGCGCAGCTCGACGTGCTCGCCGGAGAGCCGCGCGGCCGTGCTCGGCAGGTCGTGGGTGGTGAGGGTCGCCAGACAGCCCGGCCGCCAGCGGTCCGGGGCCAGGATGCCCCCGCCCGCCTGCCAGTCCCGCTCGAACCAGAGGACCGACGTGCCGAGCACCCCGCGCGCCGCCAGCTCCTCCCGTACGCCCGGCTCGACCGTGCCCAGGTCCTCGCCGATCACCGCCGTCCCGGCCCGGTGCGCCTCCAGGGCCAGCACGCCGAGCATCGCCTCCGCGTCGTAGCGGACGTACGCGCCCTCCGTCGGGGCGTGGCCCTGCGGGACCCACCAGAGCCGGAACAGGCCCATCACATGGTCGATCCGGACCGCCCCCGCGTGCCGGGCCGTCGCCCGCAGCAGCTCCGCGAACGGGGCGTAGCCGGCCTCGGCGAGCGCGTCCGGGCGCCACGGCGGCAGGCCCCAGTCCTGGCCGTGCGCGTTGAAGGCGTCCGGCGGGGCGCCGACCGAGATCCCGCCGGCCAGCACGTCCTGCAAGGCCCAGGCGTCGGCGCCGTCCGGGTGGACGCCGACCGCCAGGTCGTGGACCAGGCCGACCGGCATGCCCGCCTCGCGGGCCGCCCGCTGGGCGCCGGCGAGCTGCCGGTCGACCTGCCAGGCCAGCCAGCGGTGGAACTCGACCCGTTCCGCGAGCTCCTTCTCCGCCTGCCCGACCTGTGGGCCGTCCGGGTGACGCAGGCCCTTCGGCCAGTGGTGCCAGTCCGCGCCGTGCACCTCGGCCAGGGCGCTCCACAGGGCGTGCCGGCGCAGCCACTCGCCCTCCCGCCGCCGGAACGCCTCGTACACCGCCTCGCACCCGGGCCCGCGCGGCACCTCATGCAGCAGCTCCAGCGCCTCGCGCTTCAGCGCCCACACGGCGTCGCGGTCGATCAGCCCGTCGTGGCCGAGGACCTCCGCGCGCAGCCGGGCGGCCCGCCGGACCAGCTCCTCCGCCTGCTCCCGCCGCGCCCCGTCCAGGTACGCGAACTCGGGGACCGCCTCGACCCGCAGGTGCACCGGGTCGGCGAAACGGCGGGAGGAGGGGCGGTACGGGGACGGGTCGGAAGGGGTCCCGGGCAGGGCCTGGTGCAGCGGGTTGATCTGCACGAAGCCCGCCCCCAGGCCGGCCCCCGCCCACCGCGCCATCTCGGCGAGGTCCCCGAGGTCGCCCATGCCCCACGAGCGGTCGGACAGCACCGAGTACAGCTGGGCGAGGAACCCCCAGCTGCGGCCCGGGAGTCGGGGCAGCCGCTGCGGGGCGACGATCAGCGCCGCCGCGGCCGTCCGCCCGCCGGACTCCGCCCTGAGCACATGCCGCCCGAGCGGCAGGTCGGCGGGCAGCCAGTGCGAGTGGCCGCACGGCAGCTCCCAACTGCCGCCGTCCTCCAGCTCCACCCGCAGCCGGGCCGCCGCCGGCACGTCCAGCGCCGTACGCCGCCCCTGCCGCACCACCACGCACGGCGGCAGCAACCGGCCCTGCTGCTCGGCCCGGTGACGCTCCAGCGCCTCCCGCACCTCCCCCGGCGTCCCCGCCGCCACCCCCAACGCCCCCAACACCGCCACCAGCGTCCGCGCCCCCACGGCCTGCCCGCCCGGCCCCGGATACCGGGCATCCACCCCGAACGCCTGCGCCAGCGCCACCAGTTCGGCGGGCGGCGGCGGAGCGTCCTGCGCCGGCACCTGCCCGGCTCCGTCACTGTCGTGGTAAGCGGCCACTCGCGGCTCCTGCGATGTCTCGGCAACGCCCGGTCAGGACTCCCCAAGTCCTACCCGGGTGACGGCCCGATGACGCTGCGCGACACGACGGCGCCGGGTGGATCAGCCGGGACCCACTCCGCCTGACAGTGATGAACGTGCCAAGCTCCGGGCCCAGCGTGGGGGTACGCGTGGCCTGTCCGTACACCTGATGACCGGTCTGCGCACAGTGTCCGGCAGACCACCGGGTCGACTTGGGGGCCTGCAGCTCGCCGGACAACGGCAGCGCAGTTCCGGTCTTCACCGGCGACGCAACCCCCCTCGAAGGCACAGCGACCCTACGATCTGCCTATCCGTCAATCTATTCGCCCAGTAGGAAAGATCGGAATGCAAGGCCTGCAAACTGCCACGCCACGAAGCAGCTATCCGACGATGTCCAGATAGTCGGCCATCTCGCGCATATAGCTGGTCAGGGCGCGCTTGCGCTCGCTCAGGATCTCCTGCACGGTCTCGGCAACCGAACTCTGGTGCCCCAGCCACTCGCAGGCTCACAAGCACGGGCGAGCTCGTTCCTGACAGCCGGCAGGCCGCCGGCTCAGGTATGACCGCGCGCCATGCCCAAGGTGACGCGGTTCCCGTCGTTCGCACTGGGCCCGCCCAGTCGCTTCCTTACCTTCGGCGACAGCTTCCACCTCTTCGCCTGCCTTACGCACCACCGCGCGAGCGTCGCCGATGACCTTGGAGCCTTCGAGCGCCTTGATGGCGGCAGTCACCAATCCGAAGCCTGACCAGTGCCGGGAGGCATTGCGGTGCGCTGCTCCGGCGGCGGCTGCCGCCACCAGCGCCGCCCTTCGGTACTCCCTGGCCTCGTCGGGGTGATTGTTGCGTGCAGCCACGGCTACGCCTCCATGGTCAGACCGCCTCACACCGCGTAGCGGTCCGGCTCGGCGCCGGCGATCTTCAGCTCCACTGCGTCCATGCTCTGGGCAGCCATGCGTTCCGCCTCCTCCAGTTGGCCCCGCCGTACCAGCAGCCAGTACATACAGCCGCCGCCGGACCCGGTCGCGAGCGGGTCCCCACCCTCCCGCGCGTCCGTGATGGCGCCTCGCAGGGCCACGTAGGCGATGTCGTACTGCCGCACCTACGTGAGGTACGTGCCAGCCAGACACAATGCCTCGGCACAGGCGAGCAGAGCTTGCCGGTGCTCGCCTGTGCCGTCGCAGTGGGCGACAGCCCTCGCGGCATCCCACAACAGGCCGGGCAGTCGGGCGGCGACGTGCTGGTAGCTGTCGGCGAAGTCCAGCACCCACGTGTATCGAACCGGTTCGAGCGTAGGCACGCAGGTTCGGCACCTCGCCGACAACCTGGCCGCTCTGATCCAAAAGCCCACAGCCGGGTGAGCACGGCACGAAGCGCGATGAAGTTGACTCTTGCACTCGGCCTTGGCATCCCCCGGGGGGCTCCTGGTACGCCCCCGGGAGCCAGGCGGTGAGGGGGCCATCCGGCGACCTCCGCCCGTTCACTATGACGGTGCCGCAACGTGCTCAGCCCGTGACCCCCCAGAGGGAGGGCTGGAGGTGAAGCCGACGGACTGCCTGCCGCTGCTGATGTTGCTCGCCCGGTCCGGCGGGGTCGTCGCCGAGCGGTGCCGAGACAGGAACGGGCGGCGGCTCTGCGGACGGGAGCGCGCGCGACCCGCGCCAGCGGGAGCAAGTCGACCGCTGGCGGAGCCCCACGCGTCAAGCTGCCGAAGATTCCCGGTCTCCGGCAGCCTGACAGACACGGCCATCAGCGGCGAAGAGATGAAGCATCTTCGCACGACAGGGCGCCCGCCCTTTTGCCGGCTATTGCCACCATCACGACCGGAGACCGCACCGAGCAAGGCCCTTCCGGATTTGGCGATCAATTATCCCAAATCATTCGGGCGGACATCATTCGATATTGATGCCGTTTCGGCGAGCAACTTCCCGAAACCCCCTAACGGCACTCTCCATGGAGTGCTCCAATTTCTCCAACTTCGGAACAAGTCGGTCAATATTTGATTCGGCAGCCACAGCGGACCATGCGGAGCGGTACGCGTCTTCCAACTCCAGAATCTCCTCAACGATTTCCGCACGCCGACCGAAGGTCAGTCCTACCTGACCTTGCATCCCCATGCTCAGTTGCGCCCTGGAAGAGATTAGATCGCCGAGGTGCCGAATGTGCATGACACCTACTTTCTGGCTCAGGAGAATATCGACCAACACCGCATCATGATGCTCATCATTCCAGCCCACTATACACCCCCTACCCCAAAGTCTTTCGAAGAGCAAGCACCCCGCGCGCACCCGCTGGTATATCTACTCCACCGGCCCTCAGGACAAAGACGCAATACGTGACGCAGCTGCTGTGGATTGCATCGTATCCACGCAGTGGGGCTCCGATGGAATCACGTTGAGCCTGCAAGGCTGCCCCCACATCAGGAACATGAAACGTGCGTTCAACAACATTGGATCCCAAGGGTAGAGCGCGATCCCCGGCAGTCGGAAGACCATGCGGGTTTCCAGTTCCATCCCAGCCCGGGATCACTTGCTCAGTCTCAAGCAACTCGCCATTTCCTTCAACGCGGATAGTGGCATGCTCCTCGTCCGTATCCCAACGTACGGTCGCTTTTCCCTCGCAGTTGTGCACAAGAACCGGCGAGGCTCCCGCCAGCACATAGTACGTGTGCTACGCGACCCCTATCTGCCTGCTTTTTCGCAGGTCAACGGTGGTTTGACGGTCCGTCGGAGTCCGTGGCTGTGCGCTGAAGTCCGTGGCTGTTGCCGTCTCTACTGCCGTCAGGGGTGTAGACCAATCGCCCTCGCCGATGGCGGCGCGCGTGATCCTACTGCCATGCTCCGGGCTCGGCGCGGACGACGGTGCGCGTGGTCTGCTCGTACGACTGGTGGCCGGTCTGCGCGCAGTGTCCGGCGATCCAGCGCGTCAACTCCTCGGGGGCGTGCATCCCTCCAGACGCGGCAGCACAGTCCCGTTCTTCGCCGGTAACGCAGAGCGCCTCGAAGGTCGGCAGCGCCATCGGGTCGGTCACGGTGGTCACGTAGTACTCACGGAAGCGGCAGCGGGTGACCTTACCCATCAGCCTTCCCCCCGTCCGCCCAGGGGGCCGGCGTTCGCGGGTTCACCCTCCTCGGCCACCTCCTCCCACGGCGCCGGGATGCGCTCTCCGCGCGACTCGGCGACCCTGAGCGCGCACCAGCAGATCGACCGCCTCGGCGGCTGCACAGAACCCGTGCGCCTGCTCGGCCAAAGCACCACCATCGACACGGCAACCGGTGAGGTACTGCGCTCCTACACCGCCGCCGATGAGCCCACTGGCAGCCTGCTGACGGCCTGCGGCAACCGCCGCGTCTCGCGCTGCCCGGCCTGCTCCCGCGTTTACGCCGCCGACACGTTCCAGTTGATCCGGGCGGGCCTGACCGGCGGCAAGAACGTACCGGACACCGTCCGCACCCACCCCCGCGTGTTCACCACGCTCACCGCACCCTCCTTCGGCCCCATCCACAACCGCCCCACCGACGCGGGCGGTGCCCTCCGACCCTGCCGCTGCGGCAAGCTCCACGAACCCGCGGACGCGCTGCTCGGCACCCCGCTGGACCCGAAGACCTACGACTACCCGGGCGCGGTGCTGTTCAACGCCCACGCCGGAGCCTTGTGGGCACGCTTCACCATCTACCTGCGCCGCGAGATCGCCGCCTTCGGTACCGACGCCGAACTGACCGATCATGCGGTCGCTGCCTACGTGGCCAAGTACGCCACAAAGTCCGCCGACTCATCGGGCGCTCTCGACCGCGCCTTGTTCTGCCGCCCCTGTCAGGGACGCGGCATGACCCTGGCCGCACACGGAACCCCGCTCACGTGCACCGCCTGCGGCGGCACCGGACAGGCCCGACCCCTACCCCGCCTCGCTGTCGAACGCCACGTGCGGCAGATGATCCGCACCTGCTGGGAACTGGGCAAGCGCCCGGAGTTCGCCGACCTCAAGCTCTGGAAGTGGGCGCACATGCTCGGCTTCCGGGGCCACTTCTCCACCAAGTCCCGCTGCTACTCGGTCACCCTCGGCGCGCTGCGCGATGACCGCCGCGCCTGGCGCACGGAACAGGCCCGCGCACACGCCGGCCTGCCCGACCTCGATCCGAGCACGACCCTCGTCATCGGCCACTGGGCCTACCACGGCTCGGGCTACAGCCCCGGTGCGGAACTCCTCGCCGCCGCCGTCCGGCACCGCAAAGAACTGGAACGGCAGTTCACCGCAGAAAGCGGTCCCTCATGAAAGCCGTGCTCCCCGGGCCCGGCGGGGACCTGCTGACGGTCCCCCAGGTCATGGCCCGCCTCCAACTCGGCCGCTCCGCCGTCTACGACCTGCTCCGCACCCGGCAGCTCGCCTCCATCACCCTCGGCCGCGCCCGCCGCATCCCCGCCTACGCCCTCAACGACTTCATCCGCACCCGACTCGAACAGGACGCCGCCTGATGACCACACCCCGCGACACCCCCGCCTCCCGCCGCGTCCGCGCCAACGGCGACGGCACCATCTACCAGCGAAAAGACGGCCGCTGGGAAGCCGCCGGCTACGTCCTCGCCCCCGGCAACACCCGCAAGCGCATCCGCGTCTACGGCACCACCCGCAAGGAAGCCCTCGCCAAACTCACCGAGAAGATCGCCACCAGCAACCGCGGCGTCCCCGTGGTCTCCGCCCAGGGCAGCCTCGGGGCATACCTGACGTACTGGCTGGAGAACGTGGCCGTCCACCAGCTCCGCGAGAACACCCACACCCGCTACACCGCCTGCACGAACCGCTACCTCATCCCGGGCCTCGGCAAGAAGAAGCTCGCCAAGCTCACTGCCAAGGACGTGCGCACCTGGCTCAACCAGCTCCGCACCACCTGCCAGTGCTGCGCCCGCGGCCTCGACGCCGCCCGCACCCAGCCCCGCTGCTGCGCGACCGGCACGTGCTGCGGCAAGCGGCTCTCCCCGCTGACCCTCGCCTACATCCACTCCGTGCTCAAGTCCGCCCTGGAGCACGCCGTCCGGGAGGAAGAGATCCCGCGCAACGTCGCCCGCAATGTCCGCACCGGGACACCCCGCCCCCGCCGCTTCGAACCCCTCACCACCGACGAGGCCCGCACCTTCCTCACCGCCACCCAAGGCCACCGCCTCCACGCCCTGTTCGAACTCGCCCTCCGCACCGGACTGCGCAAGGGCGAACTCCTCGGCCTGCGCTGGGAGGACCTCGACCACGTCAACGGCACCGCCAGCATTCGCCGTACTCTCCAGCGCACACGCAGCGGCGGCCTGACCACCCTCCCCACCAAGACAGTCAGCTCAGAACGCCGCATCGCCCTCCCCGCCTCCTGTCTCCTCTCACTCCGCGCCCACCGCACGCAGCAGGCCCAGGAGAAGGAGAAGGCTGGCGCGAGCTGGGTGGACGGCGGCTACGTCTTCGCCCGGCTCGACGGTCACCCCATCGAGCCGGCCACCCTCACTCGCTACTTCAAAACCCTGCTCCGCCGCGCCCGCCTCCGTCAGATCCGTTTGGTGAGTCGGCCCGGGGCGCGGTACCGGGATTACTCCCGGTCCGTTTCCCCGGACCGCTCTCCGAACCCGCCGTGCCGATCTCTCGGCAACGGG